>DAOVLD010000286.1 GCA_030631445.1 Bacteroidota bacterium | reverse complement strand
TGAACGTTAGGTGTTGATTCATCATCCTGGGCAATAACGTAGATATCATAAGGAGTCTCAGGTACTATGCCTACACCTTCGATCCATTGCAGGTATTCGGTATTATCAGCAATAACATCTATGGAATCATGAACTAATACTGAAACTGCACTATAATCATTGCCTGCAATAACCTGTCCTGCATCAGGAGCAGTGGCGTCATCATTCACAAGAATGTAGTAAACTTTCCCCGGTTCATCCATATTTACAGCGATTTGCCCTTTAGTATCAAGCATCGAATATATATACGGGTAGCTTGTGGTCCAAACCGGCGGGTCGGTGTCCGGGGGCACTGTACCAAGGGTTTGATCATTATTAGCTGCCCCCATTGTGTTAGCTGCTGGTGAAGCCCAGGTGAAAGCACTGTACTGTGTACCGGTTCCGGTAAGTTGAAGGGAGTGTCCTATTGGTGTTGTGCCGGGTTCGCTTACAAGGATATCCGTACTTGTTACACCAATAGCGGGACCATCAGTTGCATCGAAAACTCCTTCATAACTAAGGAACTGACCTGTGATCAATGTACCCTGGTAGGTAAGACTCATTCCATCAGGAGCACCATTCTGAATGCTACTAAATACATAGCTATAAATAGTAAAATCACCAACAGTATTCCCGACAGTGAAATTATCCATGGTTACGGCGCCATAACTTACGCCTCCGTTTCCATTATACAGATCGACTGCAAAATCACTGAGAGTTAAACCGCCGACATCTGCAATTACTATTTCGATAAATTCATCCTGGTCTGCGCCATCATTATCATAATGAAACTCGTTGATCCAGGCATTGGGTTGACCCCATACCGCCGTGACCAATAAAGTAAATAAAAAAAAGAGTAGAATTTTTTTCATAAGATTTTAAGATTTATAAAGTTAGACAAGATGTTTATATAAGTAATTAAAAATCACTATTGAAGATATAATATAGAAAAATAAAAAGGACTGAAAATATACGGATTTATCGGGAGAAAAAAAAGATAATTATCACCATATTATTAACAATTGTTTGGTGGGTTGTGATATTCAGGCAATTCGCTTTTTTAATTTACTTTTACATATTTATGTTCAAAAACATAAATCAATCTGATATAGCTTAATGGCTACCTGGTTTTCTAATAAGCTGCTTTTTCATCGGTCTGACCGGTTGTTAATTAATTCAGCATTCTGCTTCTGCTTATCTCCGGGATTTCATATAAGCTATATCCTTTTTCCCACCGGTCTGACCGCTTATTGTAAACTAACGTGAGTTCGATTACTTGAAATCGCATTTTGCGACATCAAGTTGGGGAGGTAGAAGAAAACCTGTTTTCCGCAATTTAATTTCCGGTTTTCTACGTGTTAAATATAAAATTTAATTACGTTATTAATAACGTTATTATTTTCCATTTCTTTATCTTTGGTGCTTTGAAAATTCATAATTCGATATTCGTTAATCGATATTCATTATTCTCTTCTTTTCCTCATCACCTCATCACCTTATCACCTCATTTCCTCATCACCCGTCTTCTTTTATAAAATGACGGGATTTCAAACAATTTTTTATTTACCGGGCCTTCAACAATATTAGTCAGCTCAAAATACCCTTCTCCCTGGGGGAGATTGTAAGTTAGTTTTACCGGTATTCTATACTTAACAGATTCCCACAGAACAACTTTTATCACTTCCTCATTGGATATTAATTTATTGTAAATTGCTTTTTTGCATTCCTGTCCGTTAATGATTTCTGTCCCTGCATTATTCTTTGTAAGATCATTACAAAAAAGCTCCCATGTTCCAAATGGGTCAGACGGGGTTTTAAACCGGTTTTTTATTATGTAAGTACTGTCTTCAGGGTTGAACACAATTGTTTGGTTAGTTTCTATGTTGGATATAAGAAATATTTTGGCAGGATGTTCAGTGTTTTCTAACCTGTATTTTTTATCTGAAAAAGTGAATTTACCGGTAGGAGCATTTGGCTGATCCGATACAAGATCTGCTGAAAGCTGGCCGTTCACAATGCTACTGGTAAGAAAAAAAAGGATAAATAACAGGATTGACTGCCTGTAAATAACCAATAAGATATTATGAATAAGGTTCATATTGTTAGGTTTTCGAAAGACTAAATTAAAGTACGTCTATAAAGTCGAAAGTTTAAATAAATATTAAAAATCACAAAAAACAAGCACCAAATTTCAAATAAATTACAATATTCAATAATTCAATAATCAAACCGGTTTCGGTCATTTGGTAATTGTTATTTGTTATTTATTTGTTTTTTGTTTTTTGTTATTTGGTGCTTTAATTACGAAAATGCTTTACTTTATGGACAAACACTAATTACTTCTCTTCAAAATCAACTTCGAGCTTATCTGCAATTTCTTTAAGTTCCTTAACTATTGAAGGCAGAATATGAATGCCTTCTTTTCCAATCCTTTCTTCAGCCTCGCGTTCAATATCACCGGGTATCAGCACCTGTTTCCCTTTTATTGGTTTTGCTTTCCGGAATGTATCTATCCATTTATCCATTCTGGATTTAAAGACATCTGCAGTTTGGAAAGCATCAATTCTCATTGCTCCGAAGAAATGTCCCAT
>DAOVLD010000128.1 GCA_030631445.1 Bacteroidota bacterium | reverse complement strand
ATTATATGAATAAAATTAAGTGGTGACTTTACTAATTTCTAACTAATAAAATCACGATTGATCCCATCTGCTGTCATCATCAAAGTACAGATATTGCCATAATACACTCGTGGAAGCTTGCTTTCGAACCTTGAGTGAAGAAGGTTAAAAAAAATTTCCCTTTTTCTGTTAAATTATCTATTTTAGCAAAGAATTACATAACCTAAATTCCTGAACCAGTGACTGACATTTGACTTAACAGTAATATGTTTTTGATGGTTTCTATACACAAATAATGTAAAAAACAGCTTGATCGTTTTATTTTTCATATTATATTTTGTCTTACCTGTTCAGACTGTTGCACTTACTGCCCGGGGATTGCCTGATGAATTTTCATATTACATTCCTGGCGAGAACCTCAACATTCCATTAACGGCAACTGTAATCCTCAACAATGAGCAGGGTGTATATCCGTTAGGTTTATACCTGGAGATACTCGAAGATCCTTCCGGTAAATTAACAATTGAAGAAATCACCTCTCCTGAGTTTGAAAACAGGTTTGTTCCAGGTCAGAATGAAGTACCAAATTTTGGTCATACTAATTCTGCTTATTGGGTACGTTTCAGGATAAGAAATGAAACCGGACAGTCAGAAAATTGGCGGCTGAAATTGGGTTTTGCCAATATGCAGCATATTGACTTATATCTGCAAAGACCAGACAACAAGGGGTATACACATAAGAAAACCGGGACATACCTCCCTTTTAATACACGGGATATTCCTTATCCTTCTTTCGTTTTCAAAATACCACTTGAGTATGGTGCCGGACAAACCATTTATATGCGCTTTTTAAATGGAGCATCAATGACATTGCCTCTTACCTTGTTCTCTGCAGAAGCATTTACTCAGATAAGTCAGAAAGAACAACTAATTGCCGGACTTTTCTATGGAATTTTATTTTTGATATTTGGTTACAGCCTGGTTGTTTTTCTTTTACTCCATGAAAAAAGTTATCTCTATTATTTTTTATCCGTTGCCGGTTTTATACTTTTTCATGCATCGTATGATGGTTTTGCCAGCCAGTATCTCTGGCCTGATCATGCCTGGTGGAATCATTTCGCTTTTATTTTACTTAACACACTTGTTATATTTTTTTCCTTGAAGTTCACATCTGAATTCCTTCAAACAAAGAACCGGTTTCCTGTTTACCATAAGATCATTACTGCCTTGCTGGTGTTATGTGGTTTTGTTGTATTGATGATACCTTTTTTCAGGTATGGTATTGTTATCAAAATGGCAGTGGTTTTATCGATTCTATGTTTTTTAACGATATTGGTGACCGGTATAGTAATTTGGCAGAAAAAGTACCGGCCGGCTCGTTATTTTTTAGTTGCAGTACTGGCATTCCTGGTATCGGGTAGTATAATTGAAATGGTTCGGCTTAGTATTTTGCCGAGTAATAATTTTACCGAACATGCATACCAGGCAGGAATAGTAATAATGGTTTTTCTTTTGTCACTGGCTCTGGTTGACAGAATAAACATACTTAAAAAGGAAAAGGATGAACTTGTCCTGAAACAAACGGAAAATTTAGAAAGGGAAGTTGAAATAAGGACCATAGCTTTGAAAGAGAGTGAAGAGAAATATCGCAATGTTATTGAAAGAGCTAATGATATAATTGCTATAATCCAGGATTACAAAGTTAAGTTTGCTAACAATAAAGTAGTTGATATTTTGGGATATAAGCCGGAAGAAGTATTAAATACAAGCTTTACAAAATTCGTTCATAAAGATGTGCAGGAAATATTATTTACCCGTTATAAACAAAGATTTGCCGGAGAAGAGATCGAGAATATTTATGAATCAAAACTAATTCATAAGAATGGAAATACAATAAATGTACTGATAAGTGGCGGTATAATTGAATATGAAGGAAAACCTGCTGATTTGATGATAATTCATGATATTACTAAACTTAAGAAAGATGAAGCAGTTCTGAAAGAGAGTGAAGAAAAATACCGGGGTTTCTTTAAAACATCCACCGATTGCGTTTTTATTACTACTAAAGAAGGAAAATGGATTGATATGAGTGACGGTGCTCCCGAATTCTTTGGCTATGAAAGTAAAGAAGAATTACAAAAGGTTAATATCCGGGAACTCTATGTAAACAAATCTGACAGGGAAAAAGACATTCTGGAAATTGAAAAAAAGGGAACTGTAAAAGATGCTTTGTTTAACTTAAGGAGAAAGGATGGAAGTATTATTAATGTGCTTATTTCATCTGTTGCCATTAAAGATGATGACGGGAACGTGGTTGCTTTCCAGGGATCAATTCGTGATATAACAGCACAAAAAGAGGCAGAAATTACTCTTAAGGAAAATCAGAAATATTTACAGGAACTTAATGCGTCAAAAGACAAGTTTTTCTCTATTATTTCACATGATTTGCGAAGTCCGTTTAACTCAATCCTTGGTTTCTGTGAATTGCTTTGGAAGAATTCAGGGGATTTTTCAAAAGTGGAAATAGAGAAAATAGCTTATAATATATACAAAACAGGTAATGAAACAATTGATTTACTTAATAACCTTCTTGAATGGTCAAGTTCCCAAACCGGAAAATTAAAAATAAGCCCTGAAAACTTTTTTTTGAAAACCATAGTTGATGATACAATTGATTTATTGAATGAATTTGCATTAAAGAAAAATATAACTGTATTAAATGAAGTCACGGGGCAAATAAAAGTTTTTGCCGATAAAAACATGATCAGTTCAGTGATTCGAAACCTCCTTTCAAATGCAATAAAGTTTACTCAAAATGGGAATGTGAGAATAACAGCCAAAGATGTGAACAGTTTTGTGGAATTTTCAATAACTGATACAGGAGTGGGGATAAAACCTGAAGATATAAATAAATTATTCCGGCTTGATACAGAATTTTCAACAAAAGGTACAGCAAATGAAAAAGGCTCCGGACTTGGATTAATTCTATGTAAAGAATTCATCGAAAAAAACCAAGGCGAAATAAATGTTAAAAGTGAAGAAGGCAAAGGAACCGGTTTTATGTTTAAACTACCAGGCATAAAAAATTATTAATTTACTTGTAACTAACTCGTCGGTAGTCCACAGTCCACAGTCGGCAGTCTACAATAAAGTAAATAACAATCAAACAATTATAACATACGATCACTTAATCCTAAAAAGTATAAATAGTCCAGTCTTCAGATTGCCCGCCCGAACGTGCCCTGCCCGTCCGGTCAGGCGGGCGTTCGGTACGGGCGGGCCGACTTAGAATTGCAAAGTATAATGAGATTAGTCATTTTTTCACTCTAAAATTAAGGCACTGAATAGTTGCATTTTCTTTTCAGTACATTATTATTTGTCCCCCCATTTTTTTTAATTGCATTTTCGGAGTTGCAGTGCAACTTTTCTTAGAAGTATTCGTCTTTACATTATATTCGTTATTCTAATATCCATACTAATTTTATGATAGGAAACTATATCAAGCTCGCCCTGCGCCACATGATCAGGCAGAGGTCATATGTTGTTATTAATGTGATTGGATTAGCCATTGGTTTGGCCTGTAGCATTATAATAAGTCTTTTCGTTATCCATGAACTCAGTTACGATGATTTTAATGAAAAGAAAGACCGTATCTGGCGTTTGTATTTAGATGGTAAATTGGGTGAAACTGAACTGAAAGGCGCCTGGACCTGTTCTCCCGCTGCTCCGGCATTCAAACGGGATTTTCCTGAGGTAGTTGATGCTGTTCGTATAAACACATGGGGAGAAACAGTGATCAAATATAAGGATCGTAGTTTTATCGAAGATGGTTTTATGGAAGCCGATTCAACCTTTTTTAACATTTTTTCTATTCCTATGATCCAGGGAGATCCGCAAACTGCATTAGCTGCACCGCATACTGTTGTATTAACAAGAAAGGCTGCCGGAAGGATCTTTGGAAGCAGTGATCCTGTAGGAGAAATGATAAAGGTAGGAACAGACAGCATCCTTTATACAATTACAGGAGTTATGGAAGATGTTCCGGATAATTCTCATTTCAAATTTAATATGCTGGGTTCATTTGTTACCAATCAAAGAGCAAATAGCGATATTTGGTTCAGTAATAGTTTTTATACTTATTTGCTTTTGGAAGAAGGGGCATCTGTTGAGCAATTAAATGCGAAAATACCTGAATGGCTTAAACAATATCTTGAGCCCCAGGGAGAGAAAATGCTGGGAATAACCTGGGAAGAATTCATCCAGGGAGGTAACAGGTACGGATTCTATCTGCAACCTCTCGAAGATATTCACCTGAACACGGAAATTGAACATGGACTTGAACCATCAAATGATAGGCGCTATATTATTATTTTTTCCCTGGTAGCAGTTCTTATTCTTATTATTGCCAGCATTAACTATATGAATCTGGCAACAGCCAGGTCAGCAAAACGTTCAAGAGAGGTGGGTTTACGAAAAGTAGTTGGGTCTCTTAAGAGACAAATTATCTGGCAATTTCTTTTTGAATCAGTAGTTATCACACTTGTATCACTTGTTTTCGCTATCCTGATAGTAGAGTTATGTTTGCCATATTTTAATAACCTGATAAATAGTCAACTTAGCCTGGCATATATTACTCATTGGTATGTAATTCCGGGTTTAATCGGACTTGGGTTGTTTATTTCCGTTATAGCAGGAAGTTATCCGGCATTCTTTCTTGCATCGTTTCGCCCTGTTGCAGTTTTAAGGGGTCCGCTTAAAAGCGGATCAGGCGGTAAAATCCTCAGAAGTATTCTCGTAGTTGTGCAGATGACTGTTTCAGTTATTATTATCCTTGCAACTATGATCGTGTATAAGCAGGTAAGTTATATGCTAAACAAAGACCTTGGATTCAATAAGGGAAATTTAATGGTGATTAGCAGGGCCGGAGCACTGGGTGAAAAGCAGCAAACCTTCATTGATGAAGTTAAAAAACTGTCAGGTGTTGAACAAGTGAGTCATTCCACAGCGGTTCCCGGACATCCAAACAATCACAATGGTTACTGGATGGAGGGTCAGAGCAGTGAGAAATCATACCTCATGCAAACAAACTGGTCCGATTATGATTACCCTGAAACTTATCAACTTACCATGGCTGACGGACGATTTTTCTCGAAGAATTTTGCTTCAGATAGCGGCGCTTGTATAATTAACGAAAGTGCCGTGAGACAATTTGGACTTGAAGACCCTTTAAAAGTCAGATTTATGCAGCCGGGTGATGAACCACAACAATGGACCTATTTGCAGGTTATAGGTGTAGTAAAGGATTTTCATTATCAATCTTTGCATGACAGGATCTTTCCGCATATTTTTATTCTTTATCCTAACCGCTGGAACTGGGGCTATATTTCTTTACGTTTAAACCCTGGTAATATTCAAAATACTATAATTCAGGCAGAAAAACTATGGCAACAATTTTCAGACAATGATCCTATGGTTTACTTTTTTATGGACGAGGATTTTGAAAGACTTTATGCTGAGGAAAAACGTACAGGAATACTTGCATTCCTATTTTCAGTTCTTGCCATATTAATAGCCTGCCTGGGGTTGTTTGGATTGACTTCTTTTACTGCCGAACAACGAACAAAAGAGATCGGGATCAGGAAAGCGAATGGTGCAAAAGGGATCCATATCCTGTGGCTTTTGGGAAGGGAGGTGGCAGTATTGGTATGCGCTGCAACACTAATTGCATGGCCGGTAACCTATTTTGTTATGAAAGCCTGGTTGCAGAATTTTTACTTCCGAATCAACCTGTCACCTTTTGAATTTATTATATCTCTTTTGATCACT
>DAOVLD010000087.1 GCA_030631445.1 Bacteroidota bacterium | reverse complement strand
TTTTCCGGGTTTTCTGCTAATTCATAACTCCAAACCTCACCGGATTTAACCGGTGCAAAAATCCTGTATGAGTTAAGTTTTTTTAACCAGGAACTGAAATTCTTTTTTGATAATATCTTTTGCATAAACTTATATGATAAAATCTTGTGGATCATCATCCTTAAAGTCTGATACCAATGCAGGTTTTTCCGGGTCTAAACCTGCAGTATAGCCAAACTGTTCACTGGCTTCTTTTTCCATTTTCTTATTTAAATAGCGCAATGGAATATCTACAGGGCAAACTCTTTCACATTCACCGCAATCGATACAGCGCCCTGCCAGATGTAATGCCCGGATCAAATGGTAACTAAAATTCTCGGAAGAAACGGGCGATTTTTCAACCCACCTGATTTTTTGGGCTTTTTCCTCAGCGGTAGTGTCCGGTTTAACTGCCAGACTAATTGAATCAGCTACGCACTCATCACAGTAACACATTGGACATACTGACCGGCAGGCATAACAACGTATGCACTTATCAAGTTCTTTCTTCCAGAAATTCCACTTCTCTTCTGTTGAAATTGATTCAAACTTTTCTAATGATCTGAAATGTTCAGATAAAGACCGTTCAACCTTTTCACCTAATAATACATCATAAATGACAGGTGTATTATTGTTACATTCGATACATCTTTCAGCAAGGATTTCTTCTGCTGAAATAGTTGTTTTTCCTTTTTCAGTAGCAATTATAAAATTGTTGTCTTTGCCAAATTCGATTTGTTTTATATTTTTTTCATTAAATTTCTTTCTTAGCTTCTTTTTTTCAATTACACCGGATTTTTCACAGGCAACACCTATTATATAAACATCTTCCCGTTTTATAAATTTCTCCTGAAGCAGTACATTTATTGCACGACTATCGCATCCTTTTACAATCACGCCTATTGGCCTGGTATCCGGGTTTTTATGTCTCTCTTTTCTTAATTTCTCATCTCTTATGAAGCGGACGAGATTATAAACACAAGTGGGATCCCATATTAACTGATCGGTTTCTTCAATTTTCTCAATAAAAGCAGGAATGGACATGTAAGAATTATTATTTCTTTTATACCCAACAATATACTTGACTTTCCCCTCTTCCAGGATGGATTTACATTCCTTTTTTATATCATCAGGTTTTACCATTACAGATTACTCCTTAATTTATTTTGAGGTCCAAGGGGCTCTAATTCTTTAACAAAATCTTTAATAATTTCTGTATATTTAGCTCCTTCTGCCGCAGAGACCCATGACATTTGGAATCTTTCAGGTTCGATCCCAATAAATTCCAGCAATTCTTTAACCAGTGTAATCCTGCGACGGGCATAATAATTACCTTTTATATAATGACAGTCTCCCGGATGACAGCCGGAAACAAGTACGCCATCTGCTCCATCTTTAAATGCAGATAAGATATAATTTGTTGAAATACTACCCGAACACATAACAGTGATCGGCACTACATTAGGAGGATATTTCATGCGTGAAACTCCGGCAAGATCGCTCCCGGCAGAAGAACACCATTTACAGAGAAAAGCTATAATTTTGGGTTCAAATTTTTCTTCCATATATTATCCTCCGAGAGCTACTTTTATCATTTCATGTACTTGCAGCGGGGTAACATTTTTTACTTTTATTGCTGCCCTTAAACAGGTAGCCGAACAGGTTCCGCAGCCTTCGCAAAGTACTTCATTCACTACGGCTTTCCCTTCTTCCAATTTTATTGCTTCATAAGCACAGACGTCAACACACATCCCGCAACCTGTACATAGTGTTAAATTTACTGTCGCAATAGTAGGAGAGTGATATAGTCTATCCTGGGATAATATGTTTACTGCTTTAACGGCAGCCCCGCTTGCCTGAGCAACTGCTTCAGGTATATCTTTAGGAGCCTGGGCTGCACCAGCAAGAAACATACCTGAGGTTAAGCTTTCAACCGGTCTGAGTTTTGGATGGGCTTCTGCCAAAAATCCATCTTTGTCTAAAGCAATTTTTAATTTTTTTGCCAGTTCTGATGCTCCTTCCGATGGACGCATAGCCATTGCCAGCACAACCATATCTGCATCAATTTCTATATCTTTCCCTGAAAGTGTATCAACTCCCCAAACCTTAATTTTATCTCCTTCCTGGAATATTTTTGATACTTTACCTCTTAAATAAATTACTCCATCTTCTTCAATTGCTCTCTGCACAAATTCTTCGTAATCTTTTCCTCCAGATCGGATATCAATATAAAAAACATAAGGCTGACCGTCATATACATGATGTTTATATAACATGGCATGTTTTGCAGTATACATACAACATATTTTTGAGCAATATGCACAGTGAAGTTCAGGATCACGTGATCCTACACATTGGATAAATACAACTTCTTTTGGTTCTTTATGATCCGATGGTCTGAGGATTTTTCCCATAGTAGGACCAGATGCAGAGAGTAATCTTTCAAATTGCAATCCGTCAAGAACATCCTCATATTTTCCATACCCGTACTCTGCCATTTCCTCTTTACCATAAAGATCATAACCTGTAGATACAATGATAGATCCAACTTCTTCTTCCAGAATTTCGGGTTTCATATCAAAATCGATTGCTCCAGGTTCACATACATCAGCACATTTACCACAGGCAATAGGAAACAAACCAGGGCAATTATTTATATCAAGCGTATAAGTTGCCGGAATTGCCTGAGGGAAAGGGATGTAAATTGCCCTGCGTCTGGTTAAACCCAGCTCGAATTCGTTTGGCACAGCAACAGGGCATACCTTTGTACATTCATCACAGAGTGTACATTTATCCGGATTTACATAGGTGGGCTTTTTAAGTATTTTTACCTTAAAATTTCCGATATAACCTGCAACTTCCTGAATCTCGCTATAAGTTAGCAGTTTTATTTTGGGATGCTTGGAAACTTCCACCATTTTTGGAGTCATAATACATTGGGAACAGTCAAGGGTTGGAAAAGTTTCCGAAAGCTGGATCATGTGCCCCCCTATTGAAGGAGATCTTTCAACTAATATCACCTCATAACCACTGTTTGCCAGATCCAATGCAGACTGAATACCTGAAATTCCGCCACCAATAACTAAAGCTCTACGGGTTACCGGAACACTAATAGGTTCCAGGGATTCATTTAAACGTGCTCTTTCAATAGCAGCCTTACTGATTTTGATAGCTTTTGTAGTTGCTTTTTTCATATCTTTATGAACCCAACTGCATTGTTCACGGACATTGGCAATCTCACACTGAAAAGAGTTGATACCTGCAACTTTTGCAGCATTCCTGAATGTTGTTTCGTGTAATGTAGGAGAACAGCAGGCAATAACTACTTTATCCAGTTTCTTTTCTTTAATGGCCTCTATCATCCTGGATTGTCCCGGATCTGAACACATATAAATATAATCTTCAGAATGGATAACCCCCGGATATTTAGAAAGCTCTTCTGATACTTTACTAACATCCACAGTACCGGCAATATTTATACCGCAATGGCATATGAAAAAACCGATTCGTTTTCTCATTTTTTATCTTTTATTTTATTTTTTCTTTTTTATTACCTGGAGCCCATGTTCATAGCCTCTGTCGAATCCTTTAATATTTAATTCGAGAAATCTATCTGGGACTAAACCTGGTAAGGCTTTTTTCATAGCATCAGGTGATACAATTTTCGTAACAGCCGTAAAAAAGCCTAACATTACCAAATTCCCAATAATGCGGTTTCCTAACTCCTCTGCAATTCTTGTAGACTGAATGGAATACATTTTGATATTTGCACGTGTTGGTCTGGGTTTTACAAGGTCTTCGTCTATAATCAGAATACCGTCTTCCCGTAAATTTGGTTCATATATATCATAAGCTTCCTGTGACATAGCAATTGTTATATCAGGTTTGGTGATATATGGGTAAAGAACCCGGTCTTCTGATACAACTAACTGGGAACTGCATGCACTTCCCCGTGCTTCAGGTCCAAAACTTTGGGTCATGGTGGCACTTTTGTTATCATACAGGGAGATAGCTTTACCGGTAATTAATCCTAAACGTATAATTCCCTGTCCACCGAAACCTGAAAATCTAATTTCAGCCATTTTTTGCCTCCTTTAAATAAGGTTCGTATTTATCGCTGAGTACTTTTGTAAAATGTTTATTCATACTATCCAGGAAAGTAGGTTTTTCTATATCAACAAATTTTCCAACAATAAGTTTTCCCTGGTATTTAATATCAAGATCTTTAGTATTTGCGCCATGCTGGATATCAGAATTATCATAATAGTATTTCAGAAGGTCTAAACCCTCACCTAATCTGTTCCTGCGGGCATATAAAGTAACACATGGAGTAATTACTTCAATAAAAGAAAAACCTCGTTTATTTAATGCTTCCTGGATAGATTTGGTTACTCTTCTCAAATGCAGGCATGTCCATCTTGCCACATAACATGCCCCTGAAGCTTCAACTAGATATGGAAGGTTAAAAGGGTATTCATAATTTCCATAAGGAGCAGTAGAGACATTAGCTCCCTCAGGAGTTGTTGGAGCAACCTGACCACCCGTCATTGCATAGTTAAAATTATTTACACAAATAACTGTAATATCTATATTTCTTCTGGCTGCATGGATCAAATGGTTACCACCGATCCCGCAAATATCACCATCTCCGCTGAACACAACAACCGTTAATTCCGGGTTTGCAATTTTCAGACCTGTTGCAAAAGGAATGGCTCTTCCATGAGTAGTATGGAAAGAATCCAGTTTAATATATCCGGCAACTCTTCCTGTACATCCTATCCCTGAAACAACAACTAATTTATCCAGGTCGATGTTTGATTTCTTAATTGCTTCAACAAAAGATGTCACTACAGTACCAATCCCACATCCGGAGCACCAGATATGAGGGATCCTGTCCATTCGCAGAAAATCTTCCATCGGATTTTTTGCTCCTTCGATTTGTTTTTCATCTCTCATTTTGCAGCCTCCATTATAAGTTTTAAAATATCATCCGGATTGTGAACTCCGCCACCAAGATGCGATGCCCTGATTACTTGTGCTTTGCCGGCAGCACATCTCTCAACTTCCAAAACTATTTGCCCATAATTTATCTCAGGAAAGACAAAAGCTTTTATTTTGCAGGCAAGTTCTCTTATTCTTTTTTCAGGGAAAGGCCAGACAGTAATTAATCTTATATTCCCCACCTTAACATCATTTTTTCTTGCTTCCTGTACGGCTTTAATTGCAACTCTTGAGGTAATACCATAGGAAATAACAACAACTTCCGCATTATCTGTTTTCTCTTCTTCGATCTTAATTATTTTGTCAGCATTATTATTTATCTTATCGACCAAATGACGGACATTTTGATCCTGCCACTCAGCATTGATTTCCGGATATCCTCTATAATCATGAGTCAGACCGGTTGTGTGGAATCGATATCCGTCACCTGCTTTTACCATAAAAGGGATACCATCTTTGTCAGGTTTATATGGCATATATTTATCTTTAGGTCCCTTGTACCATTTTCTTTCCACTACTTCAATTTCTTCAGCAGGAGGGATAATTACTTTTTCGTGCATATGACCAATACATTCATCAGTCATGAGCAAAGTAGGAACCCGGTAGATTTCGGATAAGTTAAATGCTTCAATGGTGAGGTCAAAACATTCCTGTGGAGAATCCGGGGAAAGGGCAATAATTTCATAATCACCATGCGACCCCCATCTGGCTTGCATCATATCTTGCTGACCGGGTAAAGTTGGTAATCCGGTTGAAGGGCCGCCTCTTTGTACGTTTGCCACTACAACCGGGATTTCCATCATAGCAGCCAGTCCTAAATTTTCCATTATTAACGAAAATCCGGGACCAGATGTAACCGTCATTGCTTTTCCCCCTCCCCATACTGCTCCTATTAAGGATGCCATTGCACCTAACTCGTCTTCCATCTGTATAAAAATTCCTCCAACCTTGGGGATTCTTTCAGAAAATCGTTCTGCTGTTTCTGTTGATGGTGTGATCGGGTAACCGGCAAAAAAACGGCACCCTGCTGCTAATCCACCTTCTGCAATAGCAAAATCACCATCCATATAATGAGATCCTGTTAAGACCCCTTTAGGATCTGTTTTTACTTTCTTCAACTTCTTCCTCCTTTTCTTTTATTGTAACAAAAATTGAGAATTCAGGACAGATTGTTTCACATAATTGACAATAAATACAATCATCCTCATTTTTTACAAAAGGAGGATGATATCCCTTAATATTAAACTCATCAGACAATTCCAAAACGTCATTTGGGCAATATTCCACGCAAAATCCACATCCTTTGCATCTGTCTTTAATTATATGAATAATGCCTCGTTTTGTTTCTATATTATCAAAGTATGCCATATTTTCTCAAATTAACCCTTTTTCTTGTAAGATTGGTTTTGGATCATTATAATGAAGATCAAGCCTCAGGACATCTTCCGGGCAATTTAAAGCAATTGCTAATAATTGGGTAAAGTAGAGAATTGGAAGGCCTTTAAAATCCTGGTATATCTGTACAGTTTGTTTTTGGCGGTGATCCAGATTAAAAGCACATAAAGGGCAGCTGACTACCATGACTTCAGCTCCTCTGTTCTTAGCCGAACTTATGATCTGATTTGTCCTTTCGGCAATAATATCCGGTTTGTTAACAGTCTGGTATGCTCCACAGCACTCTGTTTTATAAGGGAAATCAACAGGATCCCCACCCAACGCACTAACTAAATTCTCCATTACAGTCGGATTCTCTACATCATCAAAACCAATTTCTCTTGGACGTACTAACATGCAGCCATAATAGCAAGCTACCTTTAAATTCTCTAAAGGTTTAACTACTTTATTCGTTAAATTTTCAAATTTAATTTCATCTCTTATCAATTCCAACAGATGTAATATTTCTACATCCCCCTCATAATCAATTTCCTCTTTATACATGACCTTATTGATCTTTTCCAGGCTTTCCGGATCAGCTTTCATACGCTCATTCGCTCTTTTTAAAGTATTATAACACATTGCACAAAGTGTCATTACTCTGTCTGATCCGCTTTCCTTAACCCGGATAAGATTCCGGATCGGAGCCATATGATGAATTAAATCATCGGTAGCCAGTGAAAAAACAGTGCCACAACAATTCCAGCGTGATAATTCTT
>DAOVLD010000126.1 GCA_030631445.1 Bacteroidota bacterium | reverse complement strand
TTTTTTTGCATCGATTGAGCAGAGGGATAATCCCGAACTGAGAGGAAAACCTGTAGCTGTCGGTGGAACAACAAACCGCGGTGTGGTGGCTGCTGCAAGCTATGAAGCCAGGAAATTCGGGGTGTACTCAGCTATGGCAACTAAAGTAGCAATTCGCAAATGCCCGAATCTGCAAATTGTTAAACCCAGGTTTGATATTTATAAAAAAGTATCAAAGCAGATACAGCAAATTTTTCTGGAATATACCGACCTGGTCGAACCTTTGTCTCTTGATGAAGCTTTTCTTGATGTAACAAAAAACAAGAAAGGCGCTGCTTCTGCCACTTTGATCGCGAAGGAGATTAAATCACGGATCAGGAACGAAACAAGTTTAACTGCCTCGGCAGGCATATCGGTCAACAAGTTCCTGGCAAAGATCGCTTCAGATTATAATAAACCGGATGGCTTATACCTTATTCCGCCTGAGAAAGTAATTAAGTTTATTGAGGATCTTGATATCGATAAGTTTTTTGGCGTAGGTAAAGTTACGGCACGTAAAATGCATAAGCTGGGGATTCATAAAGGAAAGGATCTGAAGTCCCGTGATCAATCTGAACTTATCAGACTGTTCGGTAAACCGGGAATCTTTTATTATAACGGCGTCAGAGGACATGATGATAGGGCAGTCAATCCGGACAGGGTGAGAAAATCAATCGGGGCAGAACTGACTTTTGAAAAAGATCTGTCAACCAGATTTGCACTTATCGCTGAGTTATACAAGATTGAGAAAATCCTTATGGAGAGGATAGATAAAGCCGTGAAAACAGGCAGGACATTAACCCTGAAAGTGAAATATGCCGATTTTGAGCAGATTACACGAAGTAAAACTGTTCAGGAAAAAATCACTGAATTCAGTATGCTCCATAATTACTCAAAGGAATTACTTCAGCAAATAGATATTTCTGAAAAAAAAGTAAGACTCCTGGGATTAACCGTCTCAAACCTGGAGGATGAAAACCAGGCACCTGATTTGCAACTCACACTGGATTTTTGATCTACCTGCCAGATGTTTTCTCAGGTTCTTTTGATGCTGTAAAGCGAAAGTTTATCTCGCTTATAAACAAATTGTGCTGCATGCCAAGAGAAGAAACAATAATTTATTTTGAAATAATTTTCTAACTTTGGAAAAAAGATAAAACAATGGAAACATTAAAAATTGAAATATTGAATCCTAAAGCCAAAAATATTTTAAAAGGGCTTGCAGATCTGAATTTGATCAATATTAAGAGAGAACAAAAGAAATCAGATTTTACCTCATTATTGACAAAACTCAGAAAACAATCCGATACTGCTCCTAATTTGAATGAAATAACAAAAGAAGTTGAATCGGTAAGAAAAGAAAGATATGAAAATTAGAAAAACAAAAATTATCCTTGACACTAATATCTGGATAAGTTTTCTAATTACAAAAGACTTTAAAAAGCTGGATTTACTTATTAATAGAGGAAAAATCCGGCTTTTGTTTTCAAATGAACTTTTAGAAGAATTTATTACAGTAGCTCAAAGACCAAAATTCAAGAAGTATTTTACGAAAGATGATATTGAGAAATTATTGGACAATTTTGATTCTTTTGGGAAAATAATAAAAATAAAATCTGATATAAAAGAATGCAGAGACTTTAAAGATAACTTTTTATTAAATCTGGCAATTGATGGAAAAGCAGACTATTTATTAACTGGTGATAATGACCTACTTAACATGCAAACAATTCAAAAAACTAAAATTGTATCCATCATTAACTTTTTGAAAATAATAAAATAAGGCACGATAGCGCTTATTAAGAATTGTGTTGCAGTATCAAAGAATTACGAGTTACGAGTTCGCATTTTTCTTAACTTCATTCACAGTGAAATATGCTCCTTCCCTGTTGAAATATTTTCGTACCTCAAATTTCACAGGGCAAATGTCGCATTTCACGTGGCAGGCCTTCAACAATCATCCTTCAAAAGTTACGGGTTTCGGGTTAAGAACTCACACTGGATTTCTGATCTACCTGCCAGATATTTTGTCAAGTTCCCTTTTCATCCAGCCGGGTCGGTTTGTGGTTATCCCATCAATGCCAGATTTCATTAATCTGGCAGCTTCCTCAGGATCATCAACTGTCCATGCATAAATTTCCATATTGACATCATGAACACTTTTAATATACTCTTCCGAAATTCCTTTGTACCGGAAATTCAGTCCATCCAGATCAGCTTCCCTCGCTTTTTCTATCCATTTTGTATTGTACTCGCCTACCAGATTGAAATGCAGCCAGTAAGCAGGAACTTCAGGCATGATCTTTTTTGCCCTTTCAACTACATCGAAATCAAAACCAATAATCACTAACTGATCAATTTTTCCCGATTTTCTGAAGCTCTCTTTCAGGAATGGCAGGATCTCAGTTCCACACTTCACCTCAACTATTAATTTTTTTCCTTCCGGTATGGTCTCTATAACTTCACTTAAAAACGGGATCTTCTCTCCCTTGTAATCAGGACTTTTAAACGAACCAACATCCAGTTTCCTCAAATTAGAAGCCATAGATTCCTTTACCACAAGCTTCTCCCCGGCTGTCCGTTTTGTATCTTTATCATGGATAACCATTATTTTGTTATCCTTTGAAAGATATACATCAATCTCCACTGCATCTGCATTTTGTTCCCATGCAAGATTTACGGATGCAAGAGTATTTTCCGGAGCTTTAAACGAAGCTCCCCTGTGAGCAATAATTACCGGACTCTGACCTGTTACCTGATTCATAGCAAGAATTATTAAAACTGAAAAAATAATATAATTTTTCATCACCTTAAAATGTTATTTAATTACGTAATTAATAACGTTATTCTTTATATCTGATAAGAATATCTGTTTTAAGTTTTTGGTTCTTCCACAAATCTAAAGAGTTATAAAGTTATAAAGTTATAAAGTTATAAAGTTAAAAGTTATAAAGTTATAAAGTAGAAAGTAGGCGTTGAGCTTTATAAATTTTCAACTCTTTATTCTTCACTTTCAACTTTACAAACTTTCAACTTTCAACTCTTTATTCTTCACTTTCAACTTTACAAACTTTCAACTTTCAACTCTTTATTCTTCACTTTCAACTTTATAACTTTTAACTTTCAACTCTTTTTTCTTTCCATATTCCCGAATTACATTATAGAGAGTATCTCTTTCAACCGGAGTTCTTCCTGCCTCATTAATAAGTGTTATGAGTTGGTCGGTAGAAAGTGTTGGTTTTTTATCGTCTGCTCCAGCCATCGAATATATTTTTGTAGTGTCATTAATTGTCCCGTCAATATCATCCACGCCGAAAGAAAGGGAAAGTTGTGTTGTCTCTTTTCCTATCATCGGCCAGTATGACTTAATGTGAGGGAAATTATCAAGGTAGATCCTTGATACTGCAAAATTACGCATATCTTCAATTGTTGTTACTTCACCTATATCTGATAATTTATTATTAGCCATCCTGTATTTCAAGGGGATGAATGTATTAAATCCACCGGTTTTATCCTGTAGTTTTCTTAATTGTGAAAGATGGTCGATCCTGTCAGAGTAATTCTCAATATGACCATAAAGCATAGTAGCATTCGATGGGATACCTGTATTATGAGCGGTTTCATGAATTTTTAGCCACTCCAGGGTAGATGATTTTTCATCACAGATCTGTTTACGTATTGCTTTTTTGAAAATTTCGGCTCCGCCACCGGGAATAGAATCCAGCCCGTATTCCTTAAGCTTTTTCAGTCCTTCATTCAGTGTCATCCTTGATTTCTTTATCATAAAATCAAGTTCAATGGCAGTGAATGCTTTTACGTGTATCTGTGGAAGGATCTTTTTTATTTTTCTTATCATATTTCCGTAATAGTGCAGGTCTCTGTTTGGATGCACTCCACCGACAATATGAACCTCGGTGACCGGTTTGTTTTTGTATTCAGCAACTTTTGAAAGTATATCGTCAATACTGTATTCCCAGGCTCCTTTTTCATTTATTTTTCTACTGTATGAACAGAAGCGACAGTTATAGATGCAAATATTTGTGGGTTCAATATGGAAATTGCGGTTAAACCAGACAAAATTCCCATTTTTCTTTTTTCGTGTATAACTTGCAAGCACCCCCAGCAATCCTAAACCGGCTTTCTCATACAAGCAAAGCCCTTCTTTATCACTTAGCCGTTCCTGCCTGAATACCTTGTTTGCGATAGTTTTTAAATTATCAGGCAGACCGGTTGATTGTATGATTTCCTTCATCAAGATAAATAGTTTCAGGAAGTAAAAGTAGAGTTAATATAATTGTATAGGAAATATTAGCGAAAAAAAAGTAAAGGAGCTGCCTTTACTTTTTGGTTAGAGCTTGTCTATAAAGTATGTAAAAATTGATTTAAGAACAAGGCCTGCCCCGAACACAAAGTGTCGGGGGAACGCCGATTAACGATTTGCGAAGTGATTGAAAATCTGAAATCTAAAATCGTTAACTTTTCTCATGAACGAAGTGAGTAATCCATGTTCGATATTCAAAATGTTGAAATTATTTTATATTAGAGACAAGTACTAATTAAATGAAGAGGTGTATTATGAGATTATACTTTATGCCTTGGTTCATCAGAAACGGATAGTTTTTTCCTTCCTTTTGCTCTTCTGGCTTTAATGACATTCTTCCCGCCAGGTCCTGACATTCTTTCCCTGAATCCGTGTTTATTCTTTCTTTTTCTGTTTGATGGCTGAAAGGTACGTTTCATGATTGTTATATATTAAAATATAAATTGCTTATGATTTTGAAGTTGCAAAATTAATATTTTCTGTATTTATAACAAAAGTTTTTTCTAAGTTTTCTCTTTTTTGCTTAGTCGTTCTCGGAGTCCGACTCAAGTTCGGGCTCCGAGTTGCTGATAACCGTGATTAGTCGTACCCCGAATTGAAATCGGAGCACGACCGATTTTCCTCGGAGTCCGACTTGAGTTCGGGCTCCGGGTTGTTGTTACCGTTCGGGCTCCGAGTAATTAAAGTAGTACAGCCCTTTTTCTCTATTAATCAAACAATTATCAGTCAATCCTTTATATTCCCGGAATGATGAAAACTCCCATTTATCCGGCTTTTCTTCCAGTCCATGCTTAACAGGGTTATTATGAATATATGCCATACATACAACCGGATAATCCCTTTCAGGTTGACTAATGTTTATATTAGTAATACCATTGATTTCGTACCAGGATGGAGTGATTCCATCAATTGTTGTTAAGCAAATGGCTTGTGTATGTTCCTGGAATAGTGAACCGGTACGTTTTTCCTGATTATTAATAGCTCTGGTATAAGAACTTAACATCCTGCCAATAGAGTGATTTAAAGATACATTATTAAATATGACTCGTTTTACTTCAACCATTAGGTGAAAATGGTTTGGCATCAGACACCATGCCAAAATATCAGAATAAGGTAAAATGGAAGTCCGGATTTTTTCAATAAAGTATAAATAGTTATAGTTGTTGTAGAATATCTTTTCTTTGTTATTACCCCTGTTATATACGTGATAGATATGGCCTTCTTCAAATAGCATAGATTATTATTTTTTAATTTAGTTCCCCTCGGAGTCCAACTCAAGTTCGGGCTCCGAGTTGTTGATAATCGTAATTAGTCGTACTCCGAACTGAAGTCGGAGCACGACAATCTCTAGTTGAAGCCGGAGCACGACAGGTTTTACCCAACAGGCAAATAGATAAGCTTCTTTGTTTCAAAAAAGGGTTCTTGAAAAGTATCTCTTAGATCGAATATTCTGAGACCTTTCCTGAAATTTTCTACTTCTTTATCAATATCCCCTCCGGTAAGATAAAAAATACCGTTAGGCAGGTTATTCCTGCTTTTTGTATGAAGATTTTTTTT
>DAOVLD010000093.1 GCA_030631445.1 Bacteroidota bacterium | reverse complement strand
AGTTTCAAAATATTGCAATATTTTCTCATGAATTTTATTAGTGCAATAAATCATCTGAATATGAGAATGTTGAGTAAGCAAATTTATAAAATTATTGGGATAATATCAATAGATCGGTCAGACCGGTGGAACGAGGGAAACACCTTATTGCAGATTCTATAGTAAAGTGGATACAGAAAGTTGAGAATACTTCAAACCGGTCAGACCGATGATCTTTATTCTGAAAAGAGATAATGAATAAGAATGAGATGTGAAAAGAATTACGTTATTAATAACGTTATTAATAACGTTATTAATAACGTAATTAATTATTCAGGAATCAGACCACGGCAAACCTTTTCTATTTATTAATAATCACTTTACGGTTTATGTTTATTCCGTTAGCGGTAATATTCATAAAGTAAAGTCCGGGTGGAATATTTCCTGCATCAATAATTATTTTCTGCTTTCCTCCGGTTTCTACCTTCTTTTCAAATACAGTTTTCCCGGTAATGTTCAGTAACCTGATTAGGATTGTGTTATTTTTTTCCTTACAATCCAGAGTGAGAGTAAAAATCCCATTGTTAGGATTTGGGTAAATATGCATACGGTCACTAAGGTCACGGGTAATAATACCGGTAGCTTCCTCCACCAGGATTACCATATATGATGAGTCGCACAATGATGGGTTAGCAACCAAACATACTTTGTACATTACTGTATCAAGACCGGTAAATCCAGCATCAGGGAGATAAGTTATTGAGCTGTCACCTTCAATTACTGCAGAACCATTGTTGGGTGTTTGGATAATGGTAAGGGTGAAATTGCCGGGCACAGCATCATCATCAATAACATTATAGGTAACCGTATCGTTCTCAGACATGGTAACATAATCGTTATCTGTTACGGGGGCATCAATAATATAATTTCCGTTTCCAAAACGTTCAGTAAATTCCTGGTAATAGATATTGGCTATCGTAGCATTATGAATGATAAGGGTATTCTCATCGTTACGGTATTCGGCTGATGAGCTCCAGTTATGGCAGCCGGTGAGTACTTGAGGGTCGGTTCCTGAGGGATCGGCGATCATATATTTGTGGTGCATAATACCTGATTCGCCCGTTTCCCGGAAATTTCCGCCTAATGCACTTTTCAAAGTATTTACAACGGTTTCATAACAATTTGATTCGGTATTTACAATCACTTTTGCTGTGGTTCCGGCAGCAGCCATATCGCTGATAGCATATCCGATATCTGTACGGGTGATAAGCATAGTGGCAACACAAAGCTCACTTTCTGCAGATTTGATACTGCCAATGATACGTGAATTAGTACCGTCTGAAGGAGAAAACCAGCATTCTACCCGGTTCCCGCCGATAACAAATTCATGTGGAGTATTATCTGTTTTATCAGGACCGAACCTGGAATTAACACCATCAGGAGTCAGTCCTTCCGAACCGAACATCTCGTTGAATTCAAGCCGGTAAGCTTTTGCAAGACTCTGATCCTGTATTATTATCACATTATTCGGATCGGTATTGATCTGACCGGTGGTGAAATTTGTCGAACCGGTCCATACTAAAGGATCATTTGCATCGGCTGAAAGTGCATCAAACACTACAAATTTATTGTGCATGATCCCATAAACCGGATAATCGCTGATGGGGCTTGCTATTTTTCCAATACCTGCATCCAGTCCATCGATACCGGCATTATCGGTATTGCTGTCGTACACAACCCTTACCTCAACACCGCGTGAATGGGCTGCATTCAGGGCAGTAGTAATGTTTGCGATACCTGAATTATTGAAATTATAAATTGTAAAATCTATTGTATATTTTGCTCTCTCAAAATACCTGATAAGTGTATCGTCAATGGCATGATCAAGATAAACAGCAGCTGTGCCGGTTGAAACACTGTTATCCACACTTCGGTTAAAATAGACTTTTATTTCGCCGGTTGATACCGATTGGGTTATAAATGTCTGGAGGGCTGTTTTTGCTGTATCGGTGTCAAGAACTGAGAAAGCCTGCACATAAAACACTTCAGAAGGATCGGTGCCGGTAATGCTAATTGTGTGATCCATAACATTTCCCGAACTACCGAGCTGGCCCAGTTCAAGGGAGGGAGTATTACCATAAAAAATCTCGGTTGAGCCGGCTATATCGGTGCTCCAGTGAAGGGAGAAACCTGATGTAGTTATGCTGCTGATGATCAGGGGAGAAGTGACATTGATACTGCTTGCGGGGATAATATCATTCTCATCCCGTGGCAGCACCTGGTAAGTGCTTTGGTACTGTGCCAAAACACCTATTATGGTAACATCACCCGAGGGGATCACTGTTTCAATAAGTGGTGACTCATTTGCAGAAATTCTTATTTCACCATTCTGACCATTGGCGCTATATGAATAATTACTTTTTGCCGCAAAAACCTGACCGGCGTCATCAAACACCGCGTGTTCGATCTGTACCAGTTGTGCTTCATAAGTGTCGCTCAGTTCAGAAGGTGTAAGAACAACGGGATCAGGCAGAGTATGTCCGGATGAATGGTTTGTTAATGAGGTTATGGGGCTTATTTCCAGCAGGTTGTTGTAATCATAAAGAGTGCCGGTGACGGTAATGCTATCGCCCCGGTTTACACCGTTTACAAAATCACTTCCATACACGGGAATTGCTCCTGTGGCGTCCTGAATATACCTGATTATGCCAAGCTCTGCACCATTAGTAGCGACACCTGTAATTGTAACGGTGGAGCCCAGTGATGCCTGCCTGGCATCGGCAATAGTGGATTGGGCTTTACCATAAAAGGCAATAAATAACAGGAAAAAAAAAAGTAAATATTTTTTCATTTTATTTTCAAATTAAAAGGTGATTTTTAATGAAGTTATGAAACGCCGGCCCATCCCGAAAAATACAGTTGCCGACTTGGCATCAAAATCCTGGAAAGGCAGTGAATTGAATGAATCATTATTAGTAGCATCTGAAATATACTTCCTGTCGAGAACATTCAGCATACTGAACCGGAGATTAAACTGCAATTTATCGAATTTGGAAATTTTAAACCGGTATCCTGCATGCAAATCCAGCATTTCATAATCAGGCATTTTCCATGAATCCACCGGATTTCCATCGTCACCGGTAGTGGATTCAGGGGAGAAGTCGGAATAATACCTCCCAAAATAGGTAAACCTGGTATTCATGTAAAGGCCTTTGATTGGCTCGTACCGGATACTTGCCCCGAGCTGTGTTTGTGCAGCATCGCCTACATGGATACCTGTTGCATCAAAATCAATGATCATATTTACCGGATCGTTTGAATCATAATTATAAAACTGCAGGTCTTTAACCTTTTTATCCCAGGTCCAGTCACCTAATGAAACCAATCCCTGGAAATCAAGATTATCCATAATCTTATAAATAAAATCTAATTCGATTCCCATATGCAGTGCATCCATTCCGGGGATGTCTGCATATACCCTGATCTCGTTTCCTTCCGGGTCGTCGGGGTCGTATCCCTGTTCACCGGGCTGAAGGAAGTGAGTGGAATAAACCCTGTTGGTGGGTTTATTTATCCAGCTTGTATAATAAGCGTTGATGTTTGCTGAGAACCGGTGTGAAGAATAATGATACCCTAATTCGATAGCCTTAACCTGTTCGTTTTCTAAATTTTCTGCAAACTCTGTTGTAAATCCTTTATAAAAATATTTATATGCCCGTGTTTTGGAAAGGAAGCCAAGATTCATGAAAAAATTTGAATGTTCGGTAATATTATAATTAGCTCCTCCTTTAATAGTAAAGCCCGGTTTCCATTTCCAGGCGGATTGTGCATCAGCAAAATAATCAATTTTTTTATAGCCGCTCACAGCAGAAGTAACATTAACAAATGCAGACAGTATCGGGGTTTTGTATTCAACCTGGCCAAATATACCTCCCCAGTTAACCAGTCCCTTGTGGTAATACTGGATCATATCTCCCTCATATTTCATAGCCAGGGAAGAGTCAGCCTGATAGTTATTTCTAACATCCTGCACATCGACTACATAATCACCTCCCAGGAGGTCGGTAACAGTAGTGTAATGAATACCGGTATAGGAACGTATGTCTATCCCGCCCGAGATATCAAACCTGTTATTCATCTTGTAATTTCCGGTAGACAGCAGTCCGTACCATATGTGATCGTTATGCCTTTCAGTCATGTAATTATCTGATACAAAAAGTGTTTCACTATACTTAGTATTTATGGGCAATACTTCCCCGAAAGGGGTTTGAGTTGGTTTGGCATTAGCATTGTAAATTGATTGCCAGTCAATCTGTCCGCAGTGAGGATCTTCAGGATCAGCGATCTTTTGTGTTTCTTTAATGCTGTGTCTTGATCTGATACCGCCGCCTGTTCCGAGAGAAAGGTAGGCAATGTTTGATATACTGAGCTTATCATTTACCCTCCAGAAATCCCTTAGACTGAATTGCGGCTTATGATACACATTTACTTTTCCGTGCAGTACTTCTTCTTTTGCATCGGGATTGAACTTGTCACGTTTCAGCCGGCCCCAGTGCTGGTTATAATTAATGCCCATATTATTAATAGTTGGCCGGTAAAGATAATCATCCCCTTCCATTGTATTAATATCCACACCAAGCTCCTTTGCATATTCAAGATCATAAGTGGCAATTGATCTTGAGTAGGAACGTTGCTGGTGATGTTGAGGAGCTCCCATTGCCGAAAGGGAAACAATATGATCATTAAACCTCTTATCAATTTTTGCATAATAAAACCATCCTTCGGAGAATGTCTGATCAACCCATCCATTACCTCTTTTGTACGAACCGGCAAGAGTAATGCCCCATCCGTTTTTCATCTTCCCGCTGGTATGACCGAAAGAAGTCCGTATTTTTCCCTGGCTGTCAATCTCCTGCTTGATACTGGTTTCTTTCTTATTTTCAATTCCTTTCGTAAGGATGTTAAGTGTTCCTCCAACCGACGGGAGTGCCAGTTTTGATGCACCCAGTCCTCGTTGTACTTGTATTGTACGGGTAACGGCATCCAGTCCAAACCAGTTTGACCAGTAAACCCATCCGTTTTCCATATCATTTACCGGGATACCGTCTATCATTACAGCGATATTTCTCTGGTTAAATCCCCGTATAGTGATCCGGGCATCACCATCACCACCTCCCAGCTGGGTTGCATAAACACCGGGGGTTGAATTCAACACCATAGGGATATCCTGCCCTGCCAGTTCTTCATGCAGTTTTTTAGGGAGTACCGTTGAGAATGCAACCGGTGTTTCCCGTGAACGTGCTACATCAGCAACGACAGTCACTTCACTGATAACCAGAGATTCCATTTTGAATTTGAAATAGAGAGATTCACCGGTCACGGCAATCTTACGGGTGATGGTTTCATAACCAACATAAGAAACATTGAGTGTATATTCACCACGGTTAACACTAAAGCTGAAATTTCCATCAAGATCAGTAACCGTACCAATACCCTGTGCAATTAACACATTTGCCCCGATCAGAGATTCGCCAGTTTCAGCATCCAGCACAATACCTTTGATCGTTCCGTCCTGACTGAGTAGCTGACATGCATGAAGGATGACTAACAGGGAAAGAAAAATTTTTCTCATAAATTATATCCAAATACCTTGATCATGTTTTCAATCGCCCGGATTATTTCACGAGGATTTTTTTCACCACCTGGCTTTTATTTTTTAGTTTGATCCGTACCAGGTAAACTCCTTTATCAATATTATTAAGATGCACAGGAATTCTCTTGTCCCCCGGATCATTGTTTGCCTGGTAAACAGTCTGTCCTATCACATTATAAACAGTAACAACGAGTATCGGTTCGGCAGACCGGATTGTGAAATGATTGTTAACAACAGGGTTTGGATAAATTGATATGGATTCCTGTTCAGATGGAAGTGAGCCGGTGGATGTTGCAGTGGAGCAATCGCAGGTATGCACTCCAAGGGAATCCCATATATCTTTTCCCCCGAGAACAGTATCCCATTCAAGGGTTACAATGAAAACTTCAGGGTTTACAGTTACCCCGCTTGTAACCGATGCTATTCTGTAGAGCGAGCGATTTGAAGTCCAGGGAATCCAGTAATATCCTTCAGGGACGATATAATTTTCAATATAGGTACTATCCAGAACATAGGTTGTATCAGTTCCATTGATCACCATTGTATTTTTATAAGCATATGCATCTGTAAAATTTGCCCAGCCTTCATCAGAGCTTGTCATTCCTCCTCCTATCATACCAAAAAGATCAACAGCAACAGCGTCTTCAACATTCCCTGTTTCTGTCTTAAGCAAGGCAATAGCATCATTCCCGTTCATATAGGTAGGAGCAGGGTATTCATGATCAAGCTGGTCGGCAAGTTCTTGTAAGTCAGAATCGCATTTGGGTGAGATATTACCTCCTCCCAGGTCAACATCTACTGTTTGTCCGTTCACAAAGATAAAAGTTGAGTGGGCAGGAAGGAACCCTTCAAGATGAGTTATCCCACCGGCAGTGTAAGTGGTGGAGCCATTGCTATACCTTGCCACATAGTATTTATCAAGGTTTATGATACCATCAGTGGGGTTATAAATCTCAAGTGCTTTACTATTGCCAGAGCCCTCGATATACTCTGAAAAAAACAGGTCGGAACAATCCTGCGAGGATAATGGAAATGTGTTTGAAATAATTAAAAGTAAGAGTAGATATTTCTTCATATTAGGTTGTTTATATTATAAAATATCCTTACAAATTATGGAGCATATTTGTATGTGCAAATGTAATAAAAAATGGTGTTTATTAGATACGGAATTAGTAAATATATAATAGTTATAGTGTCAGGTAATACTGCAATACTATCTCCTTACATTATTTCCAGGCTATTGATTTTCTCCAGATCTTCAGGTGTGTCGATAGAGATGCTTTCATGCTGGGTTTCTTCAACATATATCGTATAACCGTTTTCGAGCCAGCGGTTT
>DAOVLD010000101.1 GCA_030631445.1 Bacteroidota bacterium | reverse complement strand
GGAAGAATTATTAACTAGTTATCATGATGGTCCGGCAAGTTTTAATAAAGAAATGAATATGATCTATTTTACCAGAAATTATTATGTTGAAAATAAGCTGAAGGATGTTTATGATCCTCAAAACAAGCTTGGTATTTTTTCGGCTGAGTTTAACGAAGGAAAATGGACCAATATGAAACCATTCAAATACAATGATCCCAATTCTTCATTTTTGACACCGGTACTCTCGCGGGATGAAAGCAGATTATATTTTGCATCTGATAAACCGGGAGGATTCGGAGGTGCCGATCTTTATTATTGTACCCGGAGTAATGATGATTGGGAAGAACCGGTCAACCTTGGCCCGGCTGTCAATACCAGCGGAAATGAGTCCTTTCCTTTTATCAGCGATGGGGGTGATTTAATCTTTGCTTCAGATGGTCATCATGGTCTGGGGGGAAAAGATATTTACTATACAAGGGAAATATACAGTCAGTGGATAACTCCCATTCCTTTGGAACCACCCATAAATTCAGCAAAAGATGATTTCGGTTTGATTGCAACAGGGAATATGGAAGAGGGTTATTTTTCATCAAACCGTAATGAAAGTGACGACATATACTATTTTAAAACAGAATTTCCCCAGTTTTTTACTTGTGATAGCCTTCAGGATAATCATTATTGTTTTTTATTTTATGATGAAGGGAATCTGGATCTTGATACGCTGCCTTTACGATATGAATGGGATTTCGGAGATGGAGGAAAAGAAATCGGTTTGGAAGTGGAGTATTGTTATTCCGGCCCGGGTGAATATACAGTGCAGCTAAGCATAATAGACAACAATACCGGTAACACATTCTTTACTCAATCCTCCTACGTATTTGAACTTAAAGATGTTATCCAGCCTTTCATAAATTCACCGGATGTAAGCATAATTGATGCAAAGATCAGATTTGATGGCTTACGGACCAATTTGCCGGATTTCAACATTGCTGAATATTTATGGGATTTCGGAGATGGATATAAGCAAAAAGGTCCTGAGGCAGAACATAGCTATAATAATAAAGGTGAATATATCGTACAATTGGGATTATTAAGCGATAAAGACAGCTTGGGGATTTCCTCCAGATCTTGTGTTTATAAAAAAATAATAATCCTGGAGGACTACCAGGCGATGGCAATGCATACGGCCAAAGCAAAAGGAGAACTCACAGCGTTACCGGAAATTGAACAATCAGATCAATCGGTAGTTAATAATCTGTATTCTTACGAGGATGCCTTCCGGCAAAATGCTGCTTTTCGCGTGGAAATTCTTACCACAGATACTCAACTATCAATTGATACAAGTTTATTTGATCCCCTTAGAGGAGAATATGACATCAAGGAAGTCTATTTGAAAGGTGAGAACTTATATAGTTATACCGTTGGTGAAGAAAAGGGCGTTCTGGAGACATATTCAATTTATAATGAAATGATAGCTCTTGGTTATAATAATGCACGGGTTAGAAGCTATATCCTTGCAGATATGGCAGAAGATGAATTAATTGAACTGACCAGGGCTTTTGGAGAGTTTGCGGATGCGCTTTTCGAATTTGATAATCATAGAATTACATCGACTTCCTATCCGATCCTGGATCGACTGGTAGAAATTATGAATAAATATCCCTTCATTAAACTTGAAATTGCAGCACATACAGATAATATGGGATCTTTTGAATACAATATGAATCTTTCCCGGAGACGTGTACAATCAATTGTAGATTATTTGGTTGGAAAAGGAATTAGTGACCACAGAATAATCGGGAAAGGCTATGGAGAATCCAGACCGATTGCAACCAATAATACAGAAGAGGGTAGGGAAATGAATAGAAGGGTGGAATTCATCGTTATCAATAAATGATTAACCTGATCTGAAAGTGGTAAAGTATTCTTTTGATAAGAAAAATATTCTTAATTTCGAATAACATATTGAATTTTATGGAGAAGAGATACAAAATTTACTGCATTTTTATACTATTTATATTAACAGTATACAATATTTACTCCCAATCTGCACCGGCAGCTGAGGAAAATATTCCTTACCTGGTAACTTTTGGTGCCAATGCTGATAAATCGTGGGGAGATGATGATTTTTGTCAGATATTTTTCTTTCGCGTTCCTATGAACCAAACAGAGCCAATATATGTTCGTGTTTTTGACCCTGATACAGGAGGCGAATTGGATGAAGGGAAAGGGGAATTTGATACGCAGGTTAGTTTTTCAGTATACGGTGGAGAAGGATGTTGGTCGAATGAAGATGCTCAGGGGGTTGATCCGATAGGGAATTATAAAAGTGGTAATTTGCTGGCTTCCAGAACTTTCAAAACAAGTAATAAATATGATAACAGTTGGTATACATTCGGTCCTTTTAATCCTTTTGAGGGGGAGTATGTTGAAAAATTTGACGGGCGGATTTTTAAAATTATCGCCGAAGGATTATCCGGAGATGATGGAAATTTATACAAATATTTTTTAAGTACCAGCCCGAAAGAAAATAAAGAGGTTGAAGGAGGTAATATTTTCACTTACGAATATACATTCCGGTTATCAAATAATCAAAACAATGTGTCCCAGATATATCCATACATTGATGACAAGACTATCTCAATCGAAATATCAAATTACGATTGGGATAATGATGGATTTATACGAATTGTATCGGTTGCAAAAAATGGAACACTATGCGAAACTTCGGGCGAAAGTAATTGGGTGGTAAGGGAATTCCAAATAATCGAAGAAGAAAAAAATACATCGATTGAAATCCAGTTTATTAAAAACAGGGCAAGACTGGTAAAAAATAATAATGTAGTAGTAACCGTACAAAATCAATATGGTGACCTTTTACCATTTTTCGTGGTTCCTATTGGTGGTATACCGGTTTATAACCCGAAGATACGAATGAAAGTGATTGATAAAAGATAATGCCTTTGAAGCAAATAAGACTACATATTAATAATTACATCTACTTTAAAGGAGTTGTTGTTGCAATATTATTATGGTTTTCTGCACCTGCTTACCCGCAGATCTATAAGGTTATAGAATTTGGAGTGGATCAGGGAATTCCTCAACCATATATTTATGCCATAAACCAGGATAATAATGGCTATTTATGGATTGGAACAGGGAATGGCTTAACCCGGTTTGATGGTTTAAACTTTGAAACTTTTACTGCCAATGATTCTCTGGCAGATGATTTTATTACATGTAGTTATAAAAGTGATGCCGGTGTTTGGTTTGGTCATATGAATGGGGGTATTACCTTTTATGATGGGAAAAGATTTAAAAAAATCATTCCGGCTTCTGAGGGGAAAAGCTTGATAACAGATATCGTTGAAGATGCAGAGGGTCATATTTGGTTTAGTACACAGACGCACGGTTTAGTGGTAATAAAGGATCAGTTTGAGATTGAACCATTTAACATGATTCGGGATCAAATGTCCATTTTTTCCTTTAATTTTATTAATCCCAATGAGATCATTATCGGTTCAGTAAACGGCTTGATCCATTGTTCTTTGGACAAGAGAACAGGTAATATCCAAATTATCCAAACCATTAAGGGTATTCCGGAATCCAGGATACAGGATATTACCAAAACAAGAGATAATACTGGTTTTTACATAGCCACCCAGGATGAAGGTGTTTTTCTGTTAAACAGGGAAGGGGAGGATTTTATCGTTGTGCAGATTGGATTGAGTCTTGATATTGAAATTGAGGGTGCGCAAGGAGTATACGAAGATAGCAGATCAAATTTATGGATCAGTACATTTGGTAACGGGCTGTACAAATTAATTTATTCACCTTCAGAGGGATTTATGAAGGCGATTAATTATAATGAAAACAATGGTCTGAAAACCGATAATGTAAAAGTAGTATATGAGGACATTGAAGGAAATATTTGGATAGGCAAATTTGGAACCGGCCTGGCAAGATTAATAGAAGAAGCTTTTGCCTTCTATTCCTTCGATGAAGATAAATATGGGAATAATATTTATTCTATTTATATTGATGATTATCATGAATGGGTTGGAACAGAAAAAGGTCTTATTAAAATTGACCCATCAAAGGACAATGAAATTACTTTTTATGGAATAGATCATGGTTTACCGCAGGATAAAATTTCAGCAATATATCCTATAGATGGAGAAGATATATGGGTTGGGACCGAACATAATGGATTATACAGGATGCAGGTTGATAAGGGAAAATTCTATCAATATTTTATTAACGGAGGAACTCTTGAGAATTCCATCAATGCAATAACAGGTATGGAGGATCAAATTTGGGTTGCTACTAAAAAAGGTGTCTGTAATATAAATTTATCTACCAATCATATTCGATGGCTTACCATCAATCAGGGTGGCCTTCCTCATAATTTTGTAAATCATTTGTTTATTGATTCAAAAAGTAAAATATGGATATCAACCCTTAGTAATACTCTCTGTTTTATACAAAAAAATGTGGTTGAGAAAATAGAAATCTCCAGTAAAGGAGTATTGAATATTATATCCGTAACCGAGGATACAGATCATAGTATTTGGGCTGGAACCCATGGAAACGGTATTTATAAAATACGAACAGATTCAATAATAAATGTTACATCCAGGGAAGGATTACTGTCTGATTATTGTTATTCGGTAATTGGGGATAAGCAAAACCATATTTGGGTTACTCATAGAGGTGGATTAAGTCGAGTCGCAACAAAAAATTATTTTATTAAACCACTACAGGAAAATGTTGGGATAAACAGAAGCACTGAGTTTAATGTAAATGCAACTTTCATTGATAAATACGGGATTGCATGGTTTGGATCAAATAATGGCATTCTGACTTATAATCCGTCATTAGAAAATCAAATATCATTAGCCCCCTCGTTAAATTTTACTTCTGTTACCATTAATAACGAAAAAACAGATATTACAGAGGATTTAATATTGCCACCTGGTCGATACAAAATAAGAATTGAATTTATTGGAATAAGTCTGAAGGCCCCCGCCCTGGTCAAATATCAGTATAAATTAGAAGGTTATGATGATCACTGGTCTGATCTAATATCAGACAATTATGTATCTTATAATGCTTTGAACGATGGTAATTATACTTTTCAGTTGATAGCTTGTAACTGTGACGGAACCTTTTCACAAAAGCCATTAAAACTTAATATAGTTATTAAGAAACCTATTTGGAAACGCAGTTGGTTTTATATAATCACAATTATTTTCATTGTAAGCCTTATCATTTTTTATATTAAAAGACGTGAATATAATCTTTTAAAAGAAAAAAGGATTCTTGAAGAAAAAGTAATAGAACGAACCGAGGAAGTCGTCCGTCAAAAAGAGGAAATTGAAATACAACGTGACGCAATAAAAGACCAACGGGATCTCATTAAAGCAAAAAACACAAACATTACCGACAGTATAAGATACGCCAGCAACATACAGTCTGCCGTATTCCCTCCTCTTAGTCTTTTGGATAAACTACTTGTTAATAGTTTTATTATTAATAAACCAAAGGATATTGTTAGTGGCGATTTTTACTGGTTAACCAAAAGGAATGGAAAAATCATTGTTACTGTTGCCGACTGTACCGGTCATGGAGTGCCGGGAGCATTTATGAGCATGCTTGGAATTACCTTTTTAAATGAAATTGTCAACAATTTGGGTATTACCCAAGCCAATGAAATATTATATCATCTCCGTGAAAATGTGATAATTGCATTGAGACAAACCAGCATAGAAGAAACAGCATCTGACGGGATGGATATAGCATTATGTGTCATTGATCATAAAAAGAACCAACTGCAATTTTCCGGTGCTTTTAATGCATTGCTGCTAATTCGGAATAAAGAGGTACAATTATATAAGGGTGATAATATAGCCATAGGCATGTCCTTTAAAGAAGATAATGAAGGATCTTTTACCTTGCATGAAATTGACATACAAAAAGGAGATATAATTTATATGTTTTCCGATGGATATACAGATCAGTTTGGTGGGGAAAAAGGAAAAAAATTCTCTACTAAAAGGCTTTACGAAGTACTTTTAAACATTCATCGAAAACCCATGAATGAGCAGAAAGTTGTACTTGAAAAAACAATAGAGGACTGGATGAAAGACGAAGAACAAATAGATGATATCACAATCATGGGAATTCGGTTATAATGAATTCCAGGATATTCACCCGCCCCCAAAAGTTAACCCGAAACCCGAAAACCGTAACAATGTGAAAGTTTATTTGTTTATTTGTTGATGAGTTTATTTGTAAGATGTTAAGGTGATACCTAAACAGATAAGCATCAATGGTCTGTTAAGAAAAAAACTTCTCTCAACTTCTAAACTTATACACTTATAAACTTTTCATTACCACATCACCACATTTTACTTCATTCATATAGTTTCAGAAATTCATAACTATTCCCCGACCAGTCAAGAAAGTGAATAAAATCCTTATAATCAATTACTAACGATGCAGTATTGATATTAGGATGGAACGAGATAGTTTGAGCTTTTTGAAGATTGCTATCGATAAACAGATGTACATGATTTTTATGGTCATTGACCAGTCCGAAAGGAGAAACCGATCCCTGTTCAACACCAAGATATTTTTTTAATCGTCGTGCTGAAGCGAATGATAATTTGCCCTGCTTTAATCTTTTTTCCAGGTCGTGAATGTCAAGTTGTTGCT
>DAOVLD010000275.1 GCA_030631445.1 Bacteroidota bacterium | reverse complement strand
GATAATTTTAAAGCTATCTGTTGTGATCAGCAGGTGGCTTTTGATTTACCCGGAGTTGAGTTCTGCAATGAAGTTACAAACGAAACAGGTGTTATGCTAAAGGAGTTCCCTATAAGAAAATATATATTTAATTACGTTATTAATAACGTTATTAACAACGTTATTAATAACGTAATTAATTTAAAGTTAAGTTTCAAATAATAGTCAGGTCTGAGGAAAAGGGATCAAAGACTAAAGCATCCAACATGTTATTAAATATTTAGGAATTTCATTAATATAATCTATTTTTGTTTCTAAAGTTCATATAGTTTTTATTTTCTGTTTTTTAATTTTGATCCATTAATTATTCAACAATATTGTAAGACATTTATATAATAAAATCCAATGAATAAGATCGTTGATAAGGAGTATTTTTCTGATAATGTCGTAAAACTTGTAATCGAAGCTCCTGAAATTGCAAAGAGAAGGAAAGCGGGGCATTTTATTATTCTACGTGTAGGATCTAAAGGGGAGAGAATACCCTTAACAATAGTTGGATCTGATACGGAAAAAGGGACAATAACAATTATTGTTCAAAAAATGGGTGTCTCTTCAATAAAATTAGTGAACCTGGAGGTTGGAGATTATATAACTGACGTTGTAGGACCCCTTGGTAATGCAACCCATATTGAAAAAGTCGGAACAGTTCTTGCTTCCGGCGGTGGTGTTGGTGTTGCTCCTATGTTACCTATTGTTGAAGCATTTAAGAAAGCTGGAAACAAAGTTATTACCGTTCTGGCTGCCAGAACAAAGGAATTGATTATTCTGGAGGAACAAATACGGGAATTCTCTGACGAAGTAATTATTATGACTGATGATGGTTCCTATGGGAAAAAAGGTTTGGTTACACATGGTATGGAAGAGATTATCAAAAGAGAAAAAATAGATCTTGCTGTTACTGTTGGTCCTGCAATAATGATGAAATTCGTAGCCTTGCTGACAAAAAAGTATAATATACATACATTAGCCAGTTTAAATACTATTATGGTTGATGGTACCGGGATGTGTGGTGCATGCAGAGTTACTGTTGGGGGTAAAACCAGGTTTGTTTGTGTTGACGGACCTGAATTTGATGCACACCAGGTTGATTTCGATGAAATGCTGAGCAGGTTAAGTGCGTACAAAAAACAGGAAGAACAAGCATACGAGCACTATATTGATAAATACAGAAAAGCATAAGGATGGTAGATAGAATACTTGAATATCTTAAGAAGGAGAGAGAAAAGGAATGGAGAGTTGAGCTCCGGGGTAAGATAAAGGCTAAGGATAGAACCAGTCTTGAAAGACTGGATATGCCTGAAGAAGATCCGAATGTAAGAAATAAAAGTTATATTGAAGTTAATAAAGGATTGTCGGTAGAGCAGGCAATCCATGAAGCTAAACGTTGTATTGATTGTGCGAAGCCAACCTGTATTGAAGGATGCCCTGTTGGAATTAATATTCCGAAATTCATAAAAAAAATTGAAGCAGGTAAATTTCTTGAATCTGCCAAAGTATTGAAAGAAACTAATGCTTTGCCTGCTGTATGCGGTCGTGTGTGCCCGCAGGAAGTTCAATGTGAACAGGCTTGTTTTTATACTCAAAAATTAGGGAAACCACCGGTAGCAATTGGGAATCTTGAAAGGTTTGCTGCTGACTACGAAATAAATAGCGGCAAGTTATCAGTCCCTGAAATTTCCTCAAGGAATGGTATTAAGGTAGCTTCAATCGGTTCCGGGCCATCAGGATTAGCCTTTGCAGGAGATATGATTAAGATGGGATATGATGTTACTGTTTATGAAGCTTTACACGAAATTGGCGGTGTTCTGAAATACGGAATACCCGAATTCCGTCTGCCCAATGATATTGTTGATGTCGAAATTGATATTCTCAGGAAAATGGGGGTTAATTTCGTCACAAATTTTATTGTTGGGAAAACAGCTACTATCAATGACCTGAAAAAAGAAGGCTATACTGCTTTTTTCGTTGGTAGTGGCGCTGGTCTGCCAAATTTTATGAATATACCGGGTGAAAATTATCTTGGCATTTTTTCATCAAATGAATATCTTACCAGGGTGAATTTAATGAGAGCAGCAGATCCGGAATATGATACTCCCGTGATTAGTGGTAATAAAGTTGCTGTTATAGGAGGGGGTAATACAGCCATGGACTCGGTAAGAACAGCTAAACGTCTCGGTGCGGAAAAGGCTATGATAATCTACCGGCGTTCCATTGAAGAAATGCCTGCCAGGGATGAAGAAATAAAACATGCTCAGGAAGAGGGAATCGAATTCTTAAATTTAAATAGTCCGCTTGAATATTTTGCAGATGAAAATGGCAGGGTGAACAAAATGAAGGTGCAGAAGATGAAATTGGGAGAACCGGATAACTCCGGCAGAAGAAGACCGGTACCTATTAAGGGATCTGAATATTTTATTGATGTTGATACTGTAATTGTAAGTGTGGGAGTTTCTCCAAATCCTCTTATCCCAAGAAGCATGAAGGAGCTGGATGTCTCCTCCTGGGGAACAATTAAAGTCAACAAAGATTCACTACAATCATCAGTTTCAGATATTTTTGCAGGAGGTGACATTGTCAGGGGCGGAGCAACAGTTATATTAGCAATGGGTGATGGAAGAATGGCTGCAGCCGCGATGAATAAGTATATTAAAGAAAAAGTCAGGAATATTATTTCTCTTGTTAAAGAGTTTAAAACAATTGGTGATATTCTCGATTTTGCAACAAAATAATCAAACCTTTAACCTGATTAATTACCTTCGGTGAATTTCACT
>DAOVLD010000254.1 GCA_030631445.1 Bacteroidota bacterium | reverse complement strand
CCTTAATAAATTTTGAATATGATAAATATTAAACCGTCAGAAGTTTCTGAAATTCTGAAAAAACAATTAGAAGGAATTACAACCGAAGTTGAACTTGAAGAAGTTGGTACCGTTCTTCAGATTGGAGATGGTATTGCTCGTATTTACGGACTCTCAAATGTTCAGTCGAACGAATTGGTTGAATTTGAAAATGGTGTTGAAGGCATTGTACTTAACCTTGAAGAAGATAACGTTGGTGTTGTAGTATTAGGACTAACCGAGGGAATTAAGGAGGGCGACAAAGTTAAAAGGATAAAACGGATTTCTTCAATCATGGTAGGAGAACCCCTGCTTGGACGTGTTATAAACATTATTGGTGAACCGGTGGACGGCAAGGGTCCAATTATCGGGGATCTTTATGAAATGCCTCTTGATCGAAAAGCACCGGGAGTGATTTTTCGACAACCGGTAAACGAACCTCTGCAAACGGGCATCAAAGCAATCGATTCCATGATTCCAATAGGCAGGGGACAGCGGGAGTTGATTATTGGCGACCGGAAAACAGGTAAAACATCAATCGCTATTGATACTATCATTAATCAAAAGGAGAATTACGATAAAGGAGAACCTGTTTATTGTATTTATGTATCTATTGGACAAAAAGGCTCAACAGTGGCTAATATCGCTAAGGCGCTGGAAGAACAGGATGCACTGAAATATACAGTTATTGTCATGGCAACTGCTGCAGATCCGGCTCCGGCACAATTCTATGCTCCTTTTGCCGGTGCAGCCATTGGTGAATATTTCAGGGATACCGGTCGGGCTGCTCTAATAATTTATGATGACCTTTCAAAACAGGCAGTCTCTTATCGTGAAGTTTCTCTTCTGCTTAGAAGACCACCAGGCAGAGAAGCTTATCCCGGTGACGTGTTTTACCTTCATTCCCGGCTTCTTGAAAGAGCTGCAAAAATCATTGAATCAGACAATGTGGCGAAAAAAATGAATGATATTCCTGAATCAATAAAAAATAAAATTAAAGGGGGAGGATCGCTTACTGCTCTTCCTATAATTGAAACACAGGCAGGTGATGTTGCCGCTTATATCCCAACCAATGTGATATCTATTACAGATGGCCAGATTTTTCTGGAGCCTGACTTGTTTAACTCGGGAATAAGACCTGCTATTAATGTGGGGATTTCTGTATCACGTGTTGGTGGAAATGCCCAGATTAAATCGATGAAAAAAGTTGCCGGAACATTAAAACTTGATCAGGCACAGTACAGGGAATTAGAATCGTTCGCGAAATTCGGCTCCGATCTTGATGCTTCAACAATGGCTGCTATCAATAAGGGGGAAAAGAATGTTGAGATACTTAAACAAGGCCTCTATTCACCGGTGCCGGTTGAAAAACAAATTGCAATACTTTATTGCGGCATAAAAGGTTTGCTTAAAAATGTACCGGTCGAAAATGTAAAAGAATTTGAAAATGAATTCCTCGAATTTCTTGAAGTAAAACATTCAAAAGATGTTCTTAAACTCCTTAAAGAGGGGAAATTAACCGATCAAATAATTAATACTCTTGAGGAAGTTGCAAACGAAATAGCCGAAAAGTACAATAAAGGTAATTAAGAAGTACTTAAAGTGACTAAAGTTGAGAAGAGAAGAAGTTATAAGTGACTAAAGTTGAGAAGAAGTTGAAAGTGAGCTAAAGAAAAATGGCAAATTTAAAGGATTTACGTACACGTATAAACTCTGTTAAATCGACCAGGCAGATAACTTCTGCTATGAAAATGGTTGCTGCCGCAAAAATACGTAAAGCCCAGAACAGGATCATTCAGTTAAGACCGTATGCTAATAAATTGCACAAACTCATTTCCATACTATACAATAACCCTACAGAGGAAGAAGGTAATAATTACTCAACTGTCAGGGATGAAGAAAAAATATTAATCATCCTGATTACTTCAAATCGGGGACTTTGTGGTTCTTTTAATTCTGTGGCGATTAAAAATGCCATTAACCTGGCTGATAATATATATAAATCACAAACAAACAAAGGAAATGTTCACTTCCTGGCAATAGGTAAAAAGGGAGCTGATTATCTGAAGCGAAAAAAATATAATGTTGTAGATGCCAAAAATGAATTATTTGACAGTCTTAGTTTCCAGACTGTTGCGCCACTCGCAGAGAACATTATGAAGCAATTCATTAATAAGGAATATGACAAAATAGAATTGGTATATAATCAGTTTAAAAATGCTGCCGTGCAAAATATTACAACAGAGCAATTTTTGCCTGTTGTTATTAATGAGGAAGAAGAGGGCAAACATCTCCCTTTATACATTTACGAACCGGATAAAGAACAAATAATTAAAGAATTGATCCCAAAATCGTTGAAAATCCAGTTTTATAAATCCATCATTGATTCTTTTGTTTCTGAAAACGGTGCAAGAATGACTGCAATGCATAAAGCTACCGATAATGCTACAGAGATGATAAGAGATCTTAACCTTGAATACAATAAAGCCCGACAAAACGCAATTACAAAAGAACTTCTTGATATTGTTGGTGGAGCTGAAGCCTTAAATAAATAATATCCATGTATTCTTTCAGTGAATCACGCGAAATTATTAATAATACTATTGCAAAAATAAATTTATCTGATGGTCCTGCGGAACTATTCGATCCGATAAAATATACATTGTCAGCCGGAGGTAAACGGTTGCGACCTGCTTTGGTCCTTATGTCATGCGAATTGTTCTCGGGAAAAATTGATAAGGCAATTATGCCTGCCCTGGGTATTGAGATGTTTCATAATTTCACACTTCTTCATGATGATATTATGGATAAATCCCTGATAAGGAGAAATAAACCTACTGTCCATAAAAAATGGAATGAGAACATTGCAATTCTCTCAGGTGATGTAATGTCTATTCTCTCATACAAGTATATTACAAAATGCAATGAAGAGATGCTTCCTTCAGTAATTGACCTGTTTAATCAAACAGCTATTATGGTCTGCAAAGGTCAGCAATATGACATGAACTTTGAGGCACTACAAGTCGTTACTTTGGATGAATATCTAAATATGATTGAACTTAAAACATCAGCTCTTATCGCAGCCAGTAATAAACTTGGGGCTTTAATCGGAGGTGCAAATCAGGCAGATACAGACCATATGTATAATTTTGGTAAAAACCTTGGTATGGCATTTCAAATTCAGGATGATATGTTGGATGTATATGGTGATTTGAAAATTTTCGGAAAAAAACCTG
>DAOVLD010000015.1 GCA_030631445.1 Bacteroidota bacterium | reverse complement strand
TAAAAAATTGATCTATACAGATAAATTTGTTTCAATTACTACAGCTAATGAAATTATTTATGGCGATGGTATGGAGGCAAATGAAAATTTTACTAATTGGAAAATAATGAAACCCCGAGGCACTTTTTATTTAGAAAATGAATAGGAAAAAGTTAAGAATCCTGGAATTAGTATGGCTCACAGTTGCCATCCTTTGTGTGATAACAGGAATCCATAGTACCAGCAATTCCGACTTTTCTTCGGGTATGCTGTTTTTCTTAATAGCTTTGATCTCATTTGCAATGTATTTTTTCAGAAAAAATATGAGACGAAAAAGTAAAGATAAATAATCAAGAAGGCGAGTAATGTCCATCATTGTTATCATTATCATATCGGTTCTGTTCTCTGCATTTTTCTCGGGAATGGAAATCGCGTATGTATCATCTAATAAACTCAAGATTGAATTGTACAGAAAAGAGGGTTCTTTCAATTCAAAAATCATTTCCCTGCTCTCCCGGTATCCCGGGCAATATATCGTTACAATGCTTATCGGCAACAATATTGCCCTGGTGATATATGGTATCTTTATGGCAATACTGCTTGAACCAGTGATATATACAATAACTGAGCATGACATAAATATCCTAATCCTTCAAACAATTATCGCCACTCTTTTAATACTCCTTACTGCAGAGTTCCTTCCAAAAACTTTGTTCAGGATAAATCCAAATTCTTTTTTAAAGATTTTTGCTATACCGGTATTACTTTTTTTCATAATTTTCTACCCGATCGGTAAATTAACCATATATATATCCAACTTCATTTTGAGAACCTTTTTCAAAGTAAAAACAGGTGAGAGGCAGGAAAATATTGTTTTTGGCAAGGTAGATATCGATAACCTGGTGAATGAGAAAATGGCAGAGCAAAAAAACAATAAAAATGACACCCTTGATTTCAGGATTTTCCAAAATGCTCTTGATTTTTCTGATGTAAAACTCCGTGAATGTATGGTTCCCAGGACAGAGATAATAGCTGTTAAAAACGACAGTGGAATTGAAAATCTTCAACAGAAATTCATTGAGACAGGTTTATCAAAAATACTTGTTTTCAAGGAATCAATTGATCGGATTATCGGGTATATCCATATGAAGGACCTGTTTAATAGTCCTGATAATATTGAATCAAACATTATTGATGTATCAATTGTACCAGAAACAATGCCGGCCAATAAGCTACTTGAAATGTTTGTTAAGGAAAAAAAGAACATCGCTGTGGTGGTTGATGAATTTGGAGGAACTTCAGGTATTGTGACAATTGAAGATATCCTGGAGGAAATATTTGGAGAAATTGAAGATGAACATGATACTTTAAAACTCACCGAGCAAAAGATAAATGAGCACGAATACATATTTTCAGGCCGTCTTGAAATCGATTATCTTAACGATAAATACAACCTTAATCTACCCAAGCACGGTGAATATGAAACACTTGCCGGCTTAATACTACACTTCTACGAAAGCATACCAAAACCTAAGAAACTTATTATAATTGAGTTATTTGAATTCAGAGTACTGGAAGTTAGTGAAACAAGGATAGAACTGGTAAATCTTAAGATAATACCCGATAAGAAAGAAAGATGAGGCAGTGAAGAAAAGTTTAAAAGTTTAGGAGTTTAAAAGTTTAGAAGTTAAAAATTGCGTTGCAGTGTTTTTGAGTTTAGAACTTCACAATTCGTACTTGAGGTAACGGGTAATGAACTCCAAATTTTTAATTTCTTTTTACTTTTTTGTCTTTCTTTACAAATAAACTCATCAACAAATAAACAAATAAACTTACACATTGTTCCGAGTTTGTATGAGCAGTATTTTTATTCATTCCATATCAAAGGAAACGCTAAATAATTTATATATTTGCAGCCTGAATTTTTACATCAAATAAAAATATTAAATAACTCATGTCAACATTACAAACCTTACGTGACAAAGCGGGAGTTCTTGTAGCAATTATTATTGGATTAGCACTTTTAGCCTTTGTTTTAAGTGATTTTATTGGAAAAGGAACCGGAGGGAAATCGAAAAAATATTTTGAAATAGCAGAAATTGCCGGAAAATCTATTACTTACCAGGATTTTGAGAAAAAAATAAATAAACTTACAGAGATCTATAAATTATCCGGCAACGGGATGATCGATGAAAGTACCTCGGAAAATATTAGGGAACAAAGCTGGCAACAACTAATCCGCGAAAATATTCTGAATAATGAATATAAGGAACTGGGGCTGGGTGTATGTGATGAAGAGTTATTTGACCTGATACAGGGAAACAACCCTCATATTTTTATCAGGCAAATGTTTACTGATCCCCAAACAGGAAGAATGAATAAGCCGGCACTGATAAATTTCCTTAAGAATATGGATAATGATCCAACCCAGAAAGCTTACTGGTTATTCATGGAAGACGAAATTCTGAATGACAGGTATTCTATAAAGTATACAAATCTTGTTCGCAAAGGGCTATATCCCACACGTAATCAAGCTGCAATTGAATTTCATGAGTCAAACAAAAAGGTTGATTTTAATTATCTTGTTGAACGATTTAATACTATATCTGATAGCGCAGTAACAGTAGATACAAAAGACCTTGAAAAATATTACAAGGAACATAAAGATGATTACAAACAATCGCCTGCAAGGACTATTGAATATGTTGTATTCGGTGTAGAACCGTCTGAAGTAGATATTTCTGAAAGTGAAAAGTGGATCAATGGTATCAAATCTGAGTTTGAAGAGGCTGAAGATGTGAAAGAATTTGTTAACCTTACAGCTGACACAAGGTTTGAGGATATTAACCATACACTGGATGAATTCCCGGAAATTATCAGGGGATTTGTTGATACTGCTGAATTAGGAGAAGTTTACGGACCATATTTTGAAAATGAAACTTACAAGTTGGCAAAAATAGCTGAGATAAACTATCTACCTGATTCTGTACATGCGCGTCATATACTTATATCTGCCGGTCAGAACAGAAGCTTTAGTATAGCAGAATCTACTGCAGACAGTCTAAAAACACTGATCGGGAATGGCACTAATTTTGACATGATTGCATTAACTTTTTCCGACGACCAGGGGTCAGCCCAACTTGGTGGTGATCTCGGATGGTTCCGTGAAGGACAAATGGTTAAACCTTTTAATGATGCATGTTTTCAAGGAAAAACCAGTGATTTGACCATAGTTGAAACCCAATTTGGTTTTCATATTGTTGAAATACTTGATCAGGGTAGTGCTGTGAAAAAAATCAAAGTAGGAATAGTCGACAGAAAACTGGAACCAAGTTCAACTACATATCAGAACATTTATGCTGAAGCAAGTCGTTTTGCAGGTATGAACAACACATACGAGAAATTCAATGAAACTATTACCGGTGAAGGTTATGATAAACGAACAGCTAACGATTTAAAGCCCACAGATAAAGAAATCCCAGGTCTTGAGACACCAAGGTATCTTATACGATCGGCTTTCGAAGGTAAGGAAAATGAGATTATTCTTGATTTTAATGAGCAGGCTGTTTTTGAATTGGGTGATCAATTCGTAATTGCATATTTATCCGATGTAAAAAAAGAGGGATATTCTAAGCTTGAAGATGTTGAATCAGATATCCGCCTTAATGTTATGAAGGAGAAAAAAGCTTTAAAAATAATAGAAAATATTAAAGCCAGGATGGGTGAAACAGAAACCATTGAGGAACTTGGAATAAATCTGGGAGTAAATATTGAAACTGCAACAGGAATTTCTTTCAATTCATTTTCAGTTCCCGGAGCCGGTATAGAACCACAGGTAATTGCCACCGCAGTTAATAGTGATCAAGGTATACTTACCGGACCTATTAAGGGAAATAACGGAGTGTATGTTATTACAGTCACAAATATTACAAATCCGGAAGAAACTGACCTTACAACAATAATAAACCTTTTAAAAAGCACCTATAATTCCAGAGCCGCTTATGAAGCTTTTGAAGCATTAAAAGAAAGTGCCGATATAGTAGACAGCAGGTCTAAGTTTTATTAGAATTAAAATATTTCTCCATCCTGTCGAAGGCCTTGTTTATCATCTCTTCAGGTACACAGAAGGATAACCTCAGGTGACCTTCACCTTTAAAAGCAATACCGGGTGTTGTAGATACAAGGGCATCAAAAAGTAATTTCTTGCAAAATCCGGCAGAATCCTCACCATCCTCATGCAATATTTTCGGGAACATGAGATATCCACCCTGTGGTTTTTGATATTCAAACACCGAAGGCATATGGTCAAGCCGTTCACACATCAGGTTTCTGGCAGATAAATAATGTTTGCTGAATTCATTTACACAATCTTGTGGTCCCCTGAGTGCTTCAATAGCTGCATATTGTGAAACCACCGGTGTACAAATTGCAAACGGAATATGAGCTTTTGTTATCTGGTGTATTAATTCCTCGTCAGCATGGATATAACCTATACGCCAACCGGTCATTGCATATGTTTTGGTAAATGTAAATGCACTTATCACATTCTTTGACATTCCCGAAACAGAGGCAATACTAAAATGTTTATTTCCGTCGAAGGTGAAATATTCGTATGCTTCATCTGTAATAAGCATAAGATTATTTTCAAGAGCGATTTCTGCCAGTTGTAATTGTTGTTCTTCACTAAAAACCGAACCGGTAGGATTACCGGGAGTACAATACATAATTGCTTTGGTTTTTGGTGTTATTGATTTTTTTATGGCTTGCATATCAAGAACAAATCCATCTTCCTCAATGGTTGGAACCAGAACAGGTTTGCCTAAAGCCATTACAACCTGCCTGATATGTGTTGAATAGGTCGGGGTAGGAAAAATTACCTCGTCGCCCGGATCTATAATTGCCATAACTGCTGCTGATAATCCTTCAATAGCACCAACAGTTACAATTATCTGCTCCGGATTAGCATTAATATTATTCTTCGTTTTTAATTTTTTTACTATTTCTTCTCTTAATTCCGGTAAGCCCGCCGACTCGGAATATCCTCCGGTCAGTCCTTTTTCTATTGCATTAATCGCAGCTTTTTTAATATGTTCAGGAGTATCTGAAGTAGGTTTTGCCCAGGACAGGAATGACACATCATCAAATTGCTTCGACAGCCGGGTCATTTCATGAATGGCTGATTTAGGTATTTGTGAAACCCTGTTTGAAATCAATTCTTTTCCTTTTCTCATAATGTTTTTGCCAGGTTATTTTCTTAATTATAAGCAAGCCGGATTTCCGGGGTAGCAAGAGTAGGCTTAATATGCTCCTGCCATTCAGGATTATCCCATGTTTTTAAGGCACGATGTATCACATAATACTTCTCAGGAATAGGATGGGTACCAATAACTACCTTTAAATTATATTGCTCCTCTATGAACCTTTTAAAATATGTAATACGCGGACATGGAGGATAGCCAACCACCATTCCGGTAGCAAAATGAATGACCTCTGCACCATTCTTTTTCATTTCCCCGGGAACGTATTCAATATTTCCACCAGGACATCCATCACAGGTTGAATAACCAACAAGCTCAACGTCTACGTCTTTATAAATAATAAACGCACCTTCCCTGTTTTTCATGGATCTAAAACATTTACCACCACCACAGGTATGATAACGGTTACAAATAATAATTCCGATTTTTATTATTTTGTTCATTTGTGAAATATTTTTCTTCTAATCTTTAATCAACATTATCGTGCAGGTATGAATTATCATCTTTCAGTATTGATTTTTTCTTTTTCTTATCCTCATTATCCTCCTCATCGCCAAGAGAATATCTTGAAACTTTAGATTTAGATGAATAAACATCATTCTTTATATTAATATTTCTTCTTATATAAGCAGGTTCATCTTCAAGTTCGTCAATATTATCTTTAATATCCTGATTTTTAAGACCTTTTTCTTTTATTATAGAATGTGTCTCTTTTATTTTCCTAATCCGTTCAGCATTTTTTTCAGAATTGATTGATTGGTTTACCGGGTTATAATCCGGGGTTTTACTCACATCTGCCGGCTTTTCATCCTCCTCCCGTATATTGAAATTAATTTTACGTTGATTATTACTATATTCATCAACACGGTAAGTACCAAGATCTTTATCTTTAATTTCAAAAATGGTATCCTGCCATTTCCTCTCATCCAATGAATTTTCAGATAATGTTACACTTTTCCTGGATCTGCTTTTTACATACAATTCAGGGATACTGTTAGCCTCAAAACCGGTAGCTATTATTGTAACAACTACTTTTGTTTCAAGTGATTCATCAACACTTGTCCCCCATATTAATTGAACATCCTCCGCTGCCAGTTCATTCAAATAATCGGTTATTTCTCCTACTTCATCCATACTTATTTCATCAGATCCGGATGAAATGTTGAGCAAAATACTTTTTGCGCCGGTAATATCATTCGAATTAAGCAAGGGTGATGTTACTGCCTGTTCAATTGCTTTCAAGGCTCTTCCTTCACCTTCAGCTACACCGGTACCCATTATTGCCACACCTGAATCAGTCATTACTGTCTGGACATCGGCAAAATCAACATTTATGTAACCATGAACTGTAATTATTTCAGCTATTCCTTTAGCTGCAATGGTAAGCACATTATCAGCGTGCCCGAATGCTTCAGACAACTTAAGATCTCCAAATATTTCCCTGAGTTTCTCATTATTAATTACCAGGAGCGAATCGACATATTGACTTAATTCATTAATACCTTCTATAGCCTGATTAATTCTTTTCTGTCCTTCAAATTTAAAAGGGATTGTAGCAATGGCAACTGTAAGAATACCTGCTTCGCGGGTTGCTTTCGCGATTACCGGTGCAGCCCCCGTTCCTGTTCCTCCGCCCATTCCGGCTGTCAGAAAAACCATTTTTGTATTACTCGAAATTGCATTTATTATATCATCCATGTTTTCCAGAGCAGCCTGTTTACCTATTTCAGGGATATTTCCTGCTCCTCTTCCTTCAGTAAGAGATTCACCAATTTGAATTTTCACAGGAACCGGACTGGTATTCAATGCTTGTGCATCTGTATTACACACCACAAAATTAACATCCTTTATACCTTTTTGGTACATATAATTAACCGCATTACTCCCACCTCCACCAATACCCAGAACCTTTATAGTTGATGACTTTTCAACAGGCAGATCAAAGTTTATTATTTCGTCAGTCATGGCTATTATTTTTAATTTTAAATAAATACATTTTATATCACCGTTTGCTACTCCATTTTCACATCATTTTCAGCAAACATTTCATTAAATGTTTTCTTCCACTTCTCAAAAAAGCGAGGTTTTTCTCCCTTATTATCTTTTTCCTGTTCAAGGAACTCATGTGAGGTTTCTTTTTCAACCTCATAAGTATTCAGGTATTCGAATCCTTTAAGCACGAGGCCAACGCTGGTAGCAAATTGTGGCTGGTTAATATCATCGTCTAATTCACCACCCATAAATTCATTTGGCAAACCTACTCTCACATCCATTCCTGTTTTAAATTTCACAAGTTGTGAGAGATGTCTGAGTAGAGCGCCTCCACCTGTCAGTACAACACCGGCAGCAAGTTTCTCAAAATATCCACTGTTTTCTATTTCAAACATTACTGCATCAATTATTTCTTCCATCCTTGACTGGATAATATATGCCAGGCTTTTAAAAGAGATCTCCTTTGGTTCCCGTCCTGAAATACCCGGAATTGTTACCACCTTATCATCGGGAGAAATATCGCCGAGAGCCGAACCAAACTGGATTTTCAACGATTCAGCCTGCCGCTGGAGGATAGCACATCCTTCTTTGATATCTTTTGTAACCACATTACCACCAAAAGGTATCACGGCAGTGTGCCTGATAATATTATCATAATAAACAGCAACATCGGTTGTTCCTCCACCAATATCCACTAAAACTACACCTGCTTCTTTTTCATCAGCAGTAAGCACTGCCTCAGACGAAGCCAGTGGTTCCAGGATAAGCTCTCTTATTTGCAGTCCTGTCCTGTTAATACATTTCTCAATATTTTTTGCCGAGGCTATCTGTCCTATCACGATATGGAAATTAGCTTCCAGCCTTCTACCATTCATTCCTACAGGATTTTTCACGCCTGTTTCATTATCAACAATAAAATTCTGAGGCAGGACATGAATAATTTCCTCTCCAACATCAATAGGGATTTTATACATATCCTTTATCAGCCGGATAATATCTTCCCGTGTTATCTCTTCTTCCATGGAATCCCTGTTAATATATCCTCTGTTTCGCATGCTCCGGATATGTTGACCGGCGATTCCGACAAAAACCTGGCTGAAATTTATTTCAGAACGTTTTTGAACATCTTCTACGGTTGAGCGGATAGCATTCACGGTTTCTTCAATATTCAGGACAACTCCCCGCTTTATACCTTTTGAGGGAGCTTTGCTAAGTCCTAAAATCTCGATTTTACCATTCTCATTTTTCCTGCCGACTACAGAAACAATTTTTGTGGTTCCAATATCAACAGCCGCAACGATATGGTCTTTTTTATTCATAGTATTAGATTTTTAATGTGGTTATTTTTTTAGTGCTATTTTATTGATAAATATTTTTCGTTTATAAATAACAAATCTCAAAAAACAAATTACAAATAATACCCAATGTTCGAAAAAACAATATCCAAACAGCACAGATAAAAGAATTTGTTTGTTTTTTTATCATTGGTATTTGAGATTTATTTGAATTTTGGTGCTTGTCATTTGTAATTTATTTGCAATTTGGTGCTTGTCATTTGTGATTTATTTGATATTAATATGTACGTTTAGTACAAACTATTTGTCCGTCAAATTTCAGGTTAATTGCTTCATACTTGTTCCACCCCACCTTGTTCAGGCCTTTTTCAAACAATGCGTATAGTTTCCTGAACTTTTCCTGATAACCGTCAAAACTTCCAAGAATAATTCTGTAGGCTCCAACACGTGGCACTAGTTCGAACTCTCCTTTTTTGTTTACATATATCTGTTCAATCTGTACCTTCCAGAAATCATGTGAACTGATGAAACAACCCAGTTCATGAATTTGTTTGATTATATTGTCAGAATCAATATTTTTTATCATAAGTTCCTGCATAATTTCCTCAGGTTCATTAATATAACCACTGGCTATCAGCACCCTGGGAGTGAATTTTTCAGAAAAAGGGACAATTGCACCTTTAGCGTCAATATAATAACTCATTCCCTTGTTATTTATAATTCTTACAACCGGTACTCTTTGAATTGCCTCAATATGCAATTTCCCCCCGATTGTTTTATATACTTCTACTTTTTTCAGTGCAGGATGTAAAGCAAGCCGGATTTCAATTTCCCGGGTATCAAGAGTTCCAATTGGATAACCAAGCACCTGATTATCACGTTTATTAATAACATTGAGTATGTCATCTTGTGTAACGAACCGGCTTGTAAGGGAATCAGGCAAACTGATATCAATCGAATTACATAGAGTTTTTCCCGACCGGTCAACAACAAAACCGGGAACCACAACTATATAGGCTATGATAATTACCCAAACAAATATTTTTAGAATCCGCTTCATTTTTCCTTTATCTATTCTTAAGCATTTTTTTCACCGGTTCAACAAATTCACCTATATCTCCTGCTCCAAGTGTTAACAATACTTCCAAATCTTTTTTTCCCAAAAGTTCAACCAGGTTTTCCTTTTTTGCCAATTGTTTATTTTCCATTTTCATTTTCTGCAATATCATTTCAGAAGTAACACCGGGGACCGGTTTTTCCCGGGCAGGATAGATATCCAAGAGTATAAGCTCATCTAATTCATCAAGACTATCGGCAAATTCATTGGCAAAATTTTGTGTACGGGAATAAAGGTGTGGCTGAAATACCCCTGTTATTGATTTGCCGGGGAACAACTCCCTTACAGACGCGATGCATGCTTTCAATTCTTCAGGATGATGTGCATAATCGTCAATATAAACCAGCTTATCAGATTTGAATACAATTTCAAACCTGCGTTTGACACCTGAAAAATTTAACAATGCTTTTTTAATTGACTCCTTCTTTACTCCAAGCAGTGTAAGCGTTGCAACTGCAGCAACTGCATTTTCTACATTCATCCTGCCGGGATAACCAAAGTAAATATCTTTGATAATTCCATCAGGTGTATGAATATTAAACAGATATAAACCTTCCTTGATAGTTACATCTGAACAATAGAAGTCTGCATTTGTATTAATTCCATATGTATATATTGAAACATCATGCAGGTTTTCAGATTCAAGCGATAGCCCCTTCTTTATCAGCAATATACCTCCCGGTTTTATTTGTCCGATAAATTTCACAAAAGCTTTTTCCATTTCATCTTTCCCCCCGTAAACATCCAGGTGATCAGCATCAATAGCTGTCACTACTGCCATCCATGGATATAATTGCAAAAATGACCTGTCATATTCATCAGCTTCAAGCACGACCAAATCGCTTTTACCCGGAAGAAAATTTGAATTATAGTTTTTTGAAATTCCTCCAAGGAAAGCGGAACAATCAAGCTTAGACTGTTTTAGTAAATGAGCAATGATAGTTGAAACTGTAGTTTTACCGTGAGTGCCGGCAACAGCTATACATTTGGCTTCACGGGTTATCCATCCAAGTGCTTCAGCCCTTTTCAACACCCGGAAACCCTTATTTCTGAAATATCTTAGTTCTGTATGTGCCTCAGGAACAGCAGGCGTGTATACAACCAGAATCTCCTCCTTTTTATTAATGTCCCTGTATATTTCAGGTATCTTATCCACATTATCAATATAATGAATTTTGCTCCCTTCTGCTGACAATTGCAAGGTGAGTTTCGATTCAATAATGTCGTATCCGGCAACTTCAAAACCACCGGCTATAAAATACCTGGCAAGGGCACTCATCCCGATACCTCCGATACCGATAAAATAAACCCTATGTATTTTGTCCGGATCCATATTAATTTTTTTTCATCAATTTAAGCACTTCATTTGCAATCAGGTCAGCTGAATTTCTTACAGTCATTTTCCTGATATTCAATGATAATAACTCTTTCTTTTTCTTATCAGCAGATAGTTCCAAAACGGCATTCAATAAAGTTTCCCCGGCTTCACTGTCTTTCACCATAATGGCAGCCCTGTTTTTCACCAGCACCTGTGCATTTTTTGTCTGATGATCCTCTGCAACATTTGGAGAAGGCACAAGGATAACCGGTTTCCCTACAAGGTACAATTCCGAGATAGTTCCTGCCCCTGCTCTGGACACTATCACATCTGCAACTGCGTAAGCAAGATCCATACGGTTGATAAACGGAAATAACTTTACATTTTCCACACCACTTAACAACATTGCCTCTTTAGCTTTTTTATGGTAAAATTCACCTGTTTGCCAAATAATACATACATTTTTAATTTTTATTCTGCTAAGGCCTGTTTTAATACTTTCATTAATAGTCCTTGCCCCTCCACTACCGCCAAGAACTAAAACTATTTCCGGTTTATTCTCAAGTCCGAAATATTTCAATGCTTCTTTCTTTTTATTCTCTAACTTATCAAGATCCTGCCTAACCGGATTTCCGGTAAAAATTATTTTATTTTCAGGAAAATATTTGTCCATATTTTTATAGGCAACACAAATTTTTTCAGCTTTTTTCCCCAGAATTTTATTAGTGATACCGGCAAAAGAATTTTGCTCCTGAATCAAGATTGGAATTCCTTTTTTCGAAGCGCACCAGAGAACAGGAGCGCTGGCATATCCTCCAACTCCTATCACCACAGAGGGCTGAAACCTGTTTATGATCTTTTTGGCAATAAACAAACTGCGAAAAAGTTTAATTATAAAAACAATATTTTTAAAAGAAAATCCTCTATGTAAACCTGTTACGGGAAGACCTTCAATAGCATAACCCGCTTCAGGCACCTTTTTCATTTCCATTTTTCCTTCAGCTCCGACAAACAAAATATCAAGCTCCTGCCTTTTCAATTTTAATGCGTTTGCAATTGAAATTGCCGGGAATACATGACCACCGGTTCCGCCACCGCTGATAATAATTTTGTTATGCTGTAACTTCCTCTTCATCCGGTTCGGTTTCGTCCAAATTTCTGCTTATACTTAAAATAATTCCAAATGCAATACTTGTAAACAGCATTGATGATCCACCCATACTAACAAGTGGCAATGTCTGTCCGGTTACGGGAAAAATTCCTACTGCCACTGCCATATTAACCATTGCCTGAACGACAATCATAAGTGTTAATCCAATTGCAAGGAATGCAGGAAATGTCCGGTCACATTTTCTTACAATAACTCCAGCCCTGAACAATAAAAAAAGATAGGCCAGTAATATAGGGATCCCCCCGATTATCATTCCGTATTCCTCAACGATAATTGCGTAAATAAAATCAGAATATGGATTAGGCAGAAAGTTTCGCTGGACACTTTTCCCGGGATTTTTCCCGAACAATCCACCTGTTGCAATAGCAATTTTTGCCTGCTGGCTCTGGTAACTTTCCTCACCACCTTCTTCGAAGTAATTCTCTATACGATTCTTCCATGTATTTATTCTTCCTTCCTTTTCAACCAATGTTCCGACGGTAATAAAAAGTGCGAGTAATAATATAGCAACACCACCTGAGGCAAGAAGATGTTTCATGCTGATCCTGCCAATAAACATCAGCAAAAGTGAAATTCCGAAAATTAAGGCAGCAGTTGACAGGTTTGCCGGAAGGATCAATACACAAATTATTACAACAGGTATAATGACAGGTAAAAATGCCTCTTTAAAACTCTTTATTTCACCCTGTTTCATTGACAATACTCTTGCTATATACATAATAAGAGCCAGCTTGGCAAAGTCAGATGTCTGAATTGTAAAACCCAGTCCCGGCAAAGTAAGCCAGCGAGTAGCCTGGTTAAAGTTTGTACCCAGAAACAGGGTAAGTATTAAAAGAATAACAGCTATCCCAATCAATAATTGGGATAATTTTGAATAGTATTTATAATGAATAAGGTGAGTGATAAAAATGATCATTATTCCAAAGGCGAGGATCACGCCATGACGAATCAGGTAATACAATGAATTCCCGCCCATCTTATGCATAGCCAGCGTACTGGTTGCGCTATATACTGCCAGGAGTGAAAATATACTCAGGACAATAATAACACCCCAGATAATCGGGTCACCCTTCAGATATTTATTTATCTTTTCACCCATTCTTTTTACAGATTCCTCACTGCTTTTTTAAATTGTCTTCCACGATCTTCATAGTTATCAAACAAATCGAAGCTTGCGCATGCCGGAGAAAGCAGAACTGTATCTCCTTTTTTTCCATAAAAATAAGCAGTACGCACAGCTTCTTCCATTGAACCTGAATCAACAACATTGGTAACTATCTCATCATAAGCCTTATGTATCTTTGAATTTTCTTTTCCCAGACATATAATAGCCTTTACTTTTTCTTTAACTAATGTGGTAAGACCGGAATAGTCGTTTCCTTTATCAATTCCTCCAACAATCCAAATCACCGGCGTTTTCATGCTTTCAAGAGCATACCATGTTGAATTTACGTTAGTTGCTTTTGAGTCGTTGACAAACCAGATCCCATGCACTTTAATAAAAGATTCCAGACGATGTTCCACGCCCTGAAAATCACTCAGGCTTTCCCTGATGGTTTCTTTCCTGATATGTAATACCTGGCCGGCAATACTTGCAGCCATGGAATTATAAATGTTGTGTTTCCCTTGTAAGGCTAATTCATCAATTGACATTTTCATTATTTTGTTTTTTTCTGTTTTAATATTTACCATATTGTTATGAATAAAAGCTGCCTGGTTTTCTGATTTATACAGGGAAAAAGAAAGTGAATTCCCTGCTATCTCTCTTTTTTTCAACTCCCTGAGTATTATCTCATCGTCACCACAAAAAATAAAAGAGTCATTTTTTCCCTGGTTCCGTACTACTCTGAATTTCGAATTCACATATCTGTCAAAGTCATATCCATACCTGTCAAGATGGTCGGGAGTAATATTCATCAGCACAGCTATATCAGCTTTGAAATTGTACATATTATCCAACTGAAAACTGCTTAATTCAATCACATAAAAATCATGATCTTCTATCGCCACCTGCATAGCCAGGCTATTCCCGATATTTCCTGCAATCCCCACATTCAACCCGGCTTTTTTCATCATATGAAATATCAGGGAAGTTGTAGTGGTTTTTCCATTGCTGCCTGTAACACATATTTTCGTGGCACTGGTATATCTCCCTGCAAATTCGATCTCAGAGATTACCGGTGTTTGTTTTCCCTTTAGTTTACCTATTAGTTCAATATCATCAGGAATACCCGGGCTTTTAATCACTTCATCTGCCAAAAGGATCTTTCCGGGCGAATGTCCTTTCTCTTCATATTCTATCCTGTAATTATCAAGCACCTTTTTATATTTATCCTTAATTTTCCCATTATCAGACACAAAAACATCCAGACCTTTTTTAAGGCCCAGTATTGCAGCTCCTGTTCCGCTTTCTCCGGCACCAAGCACTACAATTCTTTTATATTTTTTGTCTACTGACATAGTAATTATCTGATTTTCAACGTAACAATAGTTATTACAGCAAGCAAGACTGCAATAATCCAGAACCGGGTAACGATTTTTGGTTCGGGATATCCTTTTTTCTGGTAATGATGATGAATAGGTGTCATCAGAAAAACCCGTTTACCCTGTCCATATTTCCTTTTAGTCCGTTTGAAAAAACTTACCTGAATTAATACAGACAAACTTTCTACCAGGAATATACCACAAAGGATAGGGATCAGCAGTTCTTTTCTTATCAGGATAGCAAAAACTGCAATTATACCACCCAGCGGGAGACTGCCGGTATCTCCCATAAAAACCTGAGCAGGATAGGAGTTATACCAGAGGAACCCGATTGTAGCACCGATAAATGCACTTATAAAAATTACTAATTCACCCGTATTGGGGATATACATAATATTCAAATAATCAGCATATATCACATTCCCTGACAGATATGCCAATATTCCCAGTGTTGTTCCAATAATTGCTGACGTACCTGTAGTCAATCCGTCAAGCCCATCGGTAAGATTTGCCCCATTGGAAACCGCGGTAACAATAAAAATGGTTACAATAATAAATATAACCCAACCCCACTGTTTACTCTTTTCACCAAGAAAGGAGACCAGGTATGCATAATCAAACTCATTATTCTTTATAAAAGGTATTGTTGTAATAGTACTTTTTACATCCCTGCTAATATATTTCGCTTCTTCATTTTCTCCGGTTACTCCTTCAAGCATTTCTTCTGTCTGAACAGCCTGATCAATCATCACAATTTCCCTGACTAATACATCATCGTTAAGATAAAGGGTTATCCCAACTATAAGTCCCAGAATTATCTGTCCTATAATCTTAAATCTACCGGCAAGCCCTTCTTTACTCTTTTTAAAGATTTTAATATAATCATCAATAAATCCTACAAACCCGAGCCAGACGGTAGTAATAAGCATCAGGATAACATAGATATTTCCGAGATCACCAAACAAAAGGGTTGGAATAATAATTGATGCCAGGATAATGATCCCGCCCATGGAAGGGGTGCCAACTTTGCGATACTGACCTTCAAGTCCCAGGTCCCTTACCACTTCACCTATTTGTTTTTTCTGCAGATATAATATGATTCGCTTTCCGAACAACAATGAAATGACAAGGGAGGTAATTATTGCCATCGCAGACCGGAAAGAAATATACTGAAACATACCCGCTCCGGGTACATCCAGACTTTCAAGATATCCGAATAAATAATAAAACATATTCTTTTTTCAATTCGGTTACATAGCTAAAACT
>DAOVLD010000086.1 GCA_030631445.1 Bacteroidota bacterium | reverse complement strand
TGAATTTATTGGTCTTGTTTTTGAAAAATATAAATACGCCGAACTTCCTTTCAATAAATTTCTTGAGACTGATCTCTCTTTTGCAAAGTATAAATTAAAACAATCATTTGACCTGGACCTGATCTCTCCATATCAAAAAATATTCGCAAACTTCACCAATGAAGCAAAGAGAAAAATAAGATTTGCTGAAGATTCAGGACTTTTTATTTCAAAAGGACTTATTCCCAATAAGATACTTAAATTTCACCGGGATATAAAAATGCCATTCCCCAACAAGTTCAATAACCCTTTTTATAGCAAATTGCGACGACTGATCTCTCTTTCTATACAAAACAGGATGGGTGAAACATTCGGAGTTTACACTCATGAGAACAACTTATGTTCTCTCGGATTCATAATTAAAACAAAGGATAGAATAGTTCTTTACCTTGTAGCATCAGATAATTTCGGTATAAAGAAAAACACTACATGGTTCCTTATCGATCATATTATCAGGTTGTATTCAGAAAGGAATATTACCATGAGATTCGAACCTTTCAAATTTCACCACATTAGTAGCCACTCGAAGATCACTTTTAATTACAAAAAAAAGAACCTGAACTATCAGTACAATATCTTTACATCTTTTGGTGCAAAAAAGTATCTGTACCCGGTTTTCTATAACAAAACCATTCCATGGTATTTTAAGCAATAATACCAGGTGTGAGTCTGTAAAATAATGTTTCTAAAGAGTTACGGGTTACGAGTTACGAGTTCACGCTGGTTTCTGGTTACTGGTCATATCCACTCTGCTCTATGCTCTTCCCTTTTGACTTTTAACTTTTGACTTTTAACTTCTCTTTCCGGTTGTTGCAGACTCATAAAGATTCACCCTCATAGTGTCTTTGCAAGCCTCAGCCATTTCTTCAACTGACCTGTCAAAAAGCGGATGCCTTAGTGTGGGTGCTATTTCTAATAATGGCAGAAGGGTAAATTTTCGTTTATGCAATCGTGGATGCGGAATTACCAGGTCATCTGAATAAAAAATTTCTTCATCAACAAACAAAATATCAATATCAATAATTCGTCCATTATATCGTGTATTATCGCGTTTCCGGCCGAGTTTTCTCTCAATATCATGAGTTTTCCGGAAAACTTCTTCAGGGGCAAGGACAGATTTAACTATTAATGCCTGATTCAGGAACCAATTTTTATGTTCAAACCCCCAGGGCTCGGTTTCATATAAAGATGAAAAAGAAGTGATAACACCAATTCTTTCACGAATCAAGGATATGGCAGATGAAAAATAATAAGATCTGTCACCCAGATTACCACCTAATAACAAATAATAATTACAAGTCTTCAAATTACCTGACTTAAAACCTGACAAAAATGAGAAAAACAAAACAAACAGACAATAGAAGATGCAATATTTTGATCTGTTTTTTTTCAATAAACATTTATTTACTCAAAGGGTATAAAAATCCAGTGCCTAAAGTTTAAAGTGCCTAAAATGCCTAAAGTTTTAAATTACCAAACCGCTAACCTTACTCGCCTCTCTTATTTCTACATTCTTTCAAAGAGTTACGAGTTTCGGGTTACGAGTTACGGGTTTTCTCACCTCTTCCCATTTACTCATTTACTCATTTTATCATTTACTCATTTATTCATTAGTTACAAACATTTTATTATTACATCCAACCTTTTAACTTTGCAGAAAACATATTCATTAACATTCATTTATTTTTATCTATTATGAAAAGTTTTCTGAAGTATACACTTGCCACAATAGTTGGTATAATGATATCATCTATTTTAATGATAATAATCGGTATTGGATTTATCGGCATTATAATTTCTGTGGGTGATAAACCTGTTGAAGTAAAATCAAATTCAATTCTTCATTTCAAAATTGCGCAACCGATACCGGATAGGGGATCAAACAATCCTTTTGAGGGGTTTGATTTTACCAATTTTACTCTTACACCACAAATAGGTCTGGATCAGGTTCTTAAAAACATTGAAAAAGCAAAAACAGATGACCGTATAAAAGGTATTTACATTGAAACAGGCATGTATTCTCCGGGAATTGCCACGGTTGAGGAAATAAGGAATGTTTTGATTGATTTTAAAGAATCCGGAAAATTCATTATTGCATTCAGTAATGACATCATGTTACAATCAAATTATTACCTGTGCTCCGTTGCTGACAGGATTTATATGAACCCTGCAGGGATCATGCAATTTTGGGGACTTCGGTCAGAGGTTGTGTTTTTCAAAGGAGCAATGGAAAAACTTGGAATTGATATGCAGATAATCCGTCATGGTGAATATAAAAGTGCCATTGAACCTTTCACCTCAGATCATATGAGTGAAGAAAGCCGGAAACAAACCCTTGCATATATGAATTCTATATGGAATGGCATGGTTAATAAGATATCGAATGCCAGGAATATTCCAGTGGAAAAACTTAATAAATATGCTGATAATCTTACTATTAACAGGGTTAGTGTTGCTTTTGAAACTAATCTTATTGACTCAATAAAATATCAGGACGAAGTTTTGGCAGAGTTAGTACAATTATCCGGGCTTGAAAAAGACCACAAGCTTCGCCTTGTAAGTATGTCTAAGTATGCAAAAGTACCCAAAGGAAAAACCAAAGGATTCACAAGAGATAAAATAGCTATAGTTTATGCCTCCGGAGTTATTGGATTTGGAGAAGGAACAGAATCATCTATCGGATCGGTAAAATATGCTAACAGCCTGCGAAAAGCCAGGAAGGATACCAATATTAAAGCCATAGTAATAAGAGTTAATTCTCCGGGAGGAGGTGCGCTTGCTTCAGATATTATCTGGAGGGAAGTGGATCTTGCCCGCCAGGTGAAACCGGTAGTAGCATCATTTGGCAATGTTGCAGCTTCAGGTGGGTATTACATTGTTTCAACAGCTGATACTATTGTTGCCCAACCCAATACAATAACAGGATCAATTGGAGTTTTCGGGACCATTCCCAACATTCAAAAATTTTTGAACGATAAATTGGGAATTACAATTGATGTTGCCAAAACAAATAAACATTCTGATTTCCCGGCTTTTTATCGTCCTTTAAATGCAGCAGAAAAACAATTTCTCAGAACAGGAATTGAAGAAACTTATAAAACTTTCGTCACTTATGTTGCAGAGGGAAGAAAAATGAGTTTTGAAGAAGTAGATAAAATTGCACGGGGCCGTGTTTGGAGTGGAATTGCTGCAAAGGAAAATGGTCTTGTTGATATTATTGGCGGTCTTAATAAAGCAGTAGAAATTGCAGCTGAAATGGCAGGACTTGACAACTACAGGATCACATCACTCCCTGTACAGGAAGATCCTTATCAAAAACTCCTGAACCAGTTGTCAGGAAATATTAAGATGAGAATGCTCAGGGCTGATCTTGGTGAAGCATACAGGTATTACCATAATCTTAACCGGTTATTGGGCATGGATGGTATTCAAACAAGACTTCCTTACGAAATTGAAATCTATTAATTCTCTATATGCAAAATGATTTGCCTGAAAAAAAACATGCTTTTACCAGGCTGTTTTTGTTGCCTTTTACTTTAATCTATGGGTTTATTACAGGTGTCCGGAATTTATTGTTTGACCTGAATATCCTGAATGAAAAGGAATTTCCCCTGCCAATAATCTCGATTGGGAATATCACTGTTGGTGGTACAGGAAAAACACCCCATATTGAATATCTGATTAGTATTCTGAAAGATAAATTCAATGTTGCTGTATTAAGCCGGGGATATAAAAGAAACACGAAGAATTTCCTGATGGTCTCAAACCGGTCAACATACAAAGAAGTAGGTGATGAACCCTGTCAGATCCAAAAAAAGCATCCCGGTATTAAAGTAGCTGTCGACCGGAAGCGGGTAAATGGGGTAAAGAATCTTATTAATAAATTTAATGATCTGGATGTAATTCTTCTGGACGATGCTTTTCAGCACAGGTATGTAAAACCAGGTTTGTCAATACTGCTTATTGACTATTCCCGTCCTCTAAAAAATGATTTAATTTTACCGGCAGGCAGATTAAGAGAAAGGTCAATTGAAAGAAAAAGAGCTCATATAATAATAGTCACCAGGTGTCCTGCAGACATTACACCTGTTGAAAAGGAAAAGTTTAAGAAAGAGTTGGTTTTGTTTCCTTCCCAGCATGTTTTCTTCACAACCATCAACTATGAGGATCTTTCACCGGTATTCAACAAAAATGAACAAAAATTATCCTGCGATTACTGCAAAAGGGAAAAATACAACCTGCTTCTGGTAACCGGAATAGCTAATCCGCAACCACTGAAAAATTATCTTCAATACTACTTCAATAATATTTCAGAGATCCGCTTCCCCGATCATCATGCATTCAATGAAAAAGATATTATAAAAATCACAGGTGATTTTGAGAAATTACCAGGTAAAAACAAAATCATACTAACTACTGAAAAAGATGCTATTCGCATGCAAAAATTTAGTAACATTGCAGGCTCTTTTACAAAATTAATATACTTTATTCCCATCCGCGTTGAGTTTCCGGGTAATCAAAGAGATGAATTTAACAGGTTAATTCAGTATTATGTTAGAGAAAATAAAAGAGACAATATCTTACTTAAATAAACAGACCGGTATAACCCCTGAAGTGGGGATTGTGCTTGGCACAGGGCTTGGAGGCCTTGTAAAAGAAATTGAAACAGAAACTGAAATCAGGTATCAGGATATCCCAAATTTCCCGGTATCTACTGTTGATGGTCATGATGGTAAACTGATATTTGGGATGCTTGGCGGCAAAAAGGTTGTTGCTATGAAAGGCCGTTTTCATTACTATGAAGGATGGGGAATGGATGAGATCACCTATCCGGTTCGGGTATTCAAATTTCTTGGAATCCAATATCTTTTTCTTTCGAATGCCAGTGGCGGTGTAAATCCCGATTTTAATACAGGCGATATGATGATTATTGAAGATCATATAAATCTTCTTCCTAACCCACTGATAGGCAAACACTATCCGGAGTTTGGTTCCAGGTTCCCTGATATGAGTAAAACTTATTCACGGGAACTTATAAAAAAAGCGGAAGTTATTGCAGGTAAGCTAAACATAAAGATCCATAAAGGAATATATACCGCTACCACTGGGCCTACTTTTGAAACAACAGCTGAATACGAATATTTCAGGGTGATTGGTTCCGATGCCGTAGGTATGTCAACCGCACCGGAAACAATAGTTGCACACCAGATGGGAATTAAATGTTTCGGTATATCTGTTATTACTGATCTTGGTGTTCCCGGGAAAATTGAATTCACCACGCATGAACATGTTCAGGATGTTGCCGGAAATACTGAGAAGAAGATGACATTAATAATAAAAGAGTTGATAAAAGTTTTATAGTATCTGTACTCTATTGATAAAAGCACTTATATGCCGAAGCAGAAAGATTTTAAAACAAACCATATTGTTTTAGTTTCATCTGCCCATCTTCTGCACGACACTTATACATCTTTTCTTGCACAGGCACTTCCAATCCTGATTGATAAATTCGGTATCAGTAAAACTCTTGCCGGGTTATTATCAATAGTACAGAGAATTCCCTCTTTGTTCAATTTCCTGGTTGGAATTATGGCTGAGAATATAAAAGCCAGGTACATGGTTATCTTTGCTCCGGCTGTAACTTGTGTGGCAATGAGCCTTATTGGCATTGCTCCGGGATATATTTTCCTTGTAATTCTTTTGTTTATCAGTGGTATCAGTTCAACCTTGTTTCATGTTCCGGCTCCGGTAATGATTAAAAAACTTTCGGGTTCCAGGATTGGAAAAGGCATGAGTTTTTTTATGCTTGGAGGTGAACTTGCACGAACTCTCGGGCCACTGGTTATTGTAGGTGTTGTATCACTCTGGGGGCTTGAAGGAACTTATAAACTTATTCCGTTCGGACTGGCGGCTTCAGTATTTCTGTTTATTAAGTTAAGGAAAATAGATATTAGCAGTAGTTTCGAAGGACCAGTAACAAAACCGGAATACTGGAAAATCTTTAAAAAATTCCTTCCGGTTTTTATTGCCATAGGAGGCATTACTTTTTTCCGTGCAGCTATAAAAGCTTCACTAACCTTGTATCTTCCCGTTTATATAACTGAAAACGGTGGAGAATACTGGTTTTCAGGCGTTTCCCTGTCAGTTCTCCAACTGGCTGGTGCTCTCGGAACATTTTATGCCGGGCCTATTTCAGATAAGATTGGCAGGAAAAGTTCGCTGTTAATAATTACCATTGTTTCACCCTTGCTAATGTACATTTTTACTTTTATCCAGGGATTCTGGACCCTTCCTTTGTTGATCCTAATGGGTGTTTTTCTAATCGCTTCAACACCAATTTTTTTAGCAATAGTTCATGAATTGGAAACTGAAAGGCTTGCTTTTGTGAATGGTGTTTTTATGACCATTAGCTTTACAATGGGTTCACTTATGGTTTTGCTGGTTGGTATCGCCTCAGATATTTTCGGGATTAATTTTACATATAAAGCATCCGCATTCGTCGGACTTATAGCTATAGTTTTTGTCTTCTTTCTGCCTGGAAAGTCGAAACGATGAATTAACTGAGCATAATTCCCATAATTCCTTATAATAAACCTATCCTGTTTTATGCAATATGACACCGGAAATTAATCTAAAATAGAAAAACAAAATCAGCACCATGCTTCAGCATGGTGTAAATAAGCACGTTAAGATAAAATATTAGTCAGCTTCAGCTGACTTTTAAATTAAAAAACAAAAAATTAAATTTGGATTTATTAATGAATAATTCTTTTAAAAAAGTACGCTAAAGCGCACTATCTCAAACGTATATTCTGCTTAGAACACCATGCTGAAGCATGGTGCTCTTTTTTTGGATTTCTTAATTGCTACCTGCAACTGCATCACTGCATCACAACTCTTCACCTTTTCTCCTTTTCACCACATCTTCTCTTCTCCTCTTCGCCCCTTCGCCTCTTCGCCCAGTCGCTCTTTCCTCTCACCTTAACCTCCCTGCCAATACACATGTTTTTTTATGGGTCCTTACATTCCCTTTCAGATCAAATATTTCTACATAAACCAGATAAATGCCTACCGGCGCTTTTTGGTCCATATCATCAAGACCATCCCACGAAACTAATCCCTCAACAGATAAAAGT
>DAOVLD010000131.1 GCA_030631445.1 Bacteroidota bacterium | reverse complement strand
TGATTACAGGGTATATTTCTGGAAAGGCGAATATTTTGGAGTGGGAAATGGTAAGAATAAATATGTAAGCAGGTTGGTATATCCTGTTCCTGAGCCCAATACAGTTAGTTTAGGGATTCATACCACGGTTGATTTGGGTGGTGGCTTAAAACTCGGACCTAATGCAATATGGCTTGCTGATGATAACCTGGACTTGAAGGTTGATCCCGCGCATTCAGTCGATTTTTTTAACACAGTAAAGTGTTTTCTCCCTTTCCTGGAGTTAGATGATCTTACACCTGATCAGGCCGGTATCCGTACGAAACTCCAAAAACCCGGTGATCCGATCAGGGATTTTATTATAAACGAGGAGAGTAACAGGAACATGCCGGGACTGGTAAATCTGCTTGGTATTGAATCGCCGGGACTTACTGCATGTCTTGCCATTGCTGACTATGTTAAAGATTTATTAAAATTATAATCCGCTACCCCCTTTATTCCCTCTACTCCCTCTATTCAAAAGAGTTGAAAGTTGAAAGTTAAAAGTTAAAAGTAAGCGTTGAACTTTACAAACTTTTAACATTCCACTATTCCAGTCTTCCACTATTGTCAGTCTCTTTCAAACGGTATTTAAGCTTTTCCAGGTCCTGCTTTAATCCTGCAACAGTTGACATCAGGTGGCTTTCCGGAATCATAGGATCAGGAACTTCATTGCTTATATAATTAACAAATTTCCAAATTTCCTTAACCTCATTAATATGAACATCATATGGTGCGTAAATGGGGTTCAGTGAATATAATCTCAAAACTTGTCTTTCCTTTACTAAATCCTCGATGACTTTAAATACGATCCCGTCATCTATGGTAAAAACAATGTATGCATGCCCGCTGGCAATATCGTTCCAATCCTGCACATACTCCCCGGTAACCCATGAGCCATCCGGTATAGGCAACATAGAATCTCCTTTTAAATGAAATGTTCTGTATTTGCGTTCCCGCGAGAGAAAGGGCAGCCTGAATGTAGGCAGCTCTGAGATGAATTCAGGATCGGCATAACCTGTCCGGTATCCCGCCTTGGCTTTTTCGGGTACAAGCTCAATATTCTCATTGTCTTCAGTGTCAACAGTTGTAGCCAATACCCGCAGTTTACTTCCTTTAATATAAACGTCACACCCTCCTTCAAGTTGCCTTAGCTGACTTTCCGAAAGGTTGCCAATATCCACCCTGATAAGCGTGTCAATTGATATATTATAAAATTTGGAAAAAACCAGCAGGGTGGTAATATTGGGATATGCAACCCCATTCTCATAACCACTAAGAGTTGAACGTTTTATATTAAGGGCATGAGCAACGTCATCCTGGGTACGTCCACGACGTTTTCTTAAGAATTTAATGTTTGTATTAAAATGCATGATGGATAATATTTTTTTGCAATATAACAAAAAAAAGATTATATTATAATCAAAAAAATGATTATATTCTAATCAAAGATAGATTAAAGGATTGAAAAATACAAGTTTTTGTAAATATTTTTTATATGGAAACAGGAAGCAGAAATATTGTACATTTTGATCTGGATACCTTTTTTGTATCGGTAGAGCGATTGAAGAACAGCAAACTGCAGGGAAAACCTGTGGTTATAGGAGGTGCTTCCGATCGTGGTGTGGTTGCCAGTTGCAGCTATGAAGCAAGAGAATTCGGGGTACATTCAGCTATGCCTATGAAGATGGTACGTAATCTGTGTCCTGATGCACTGGTAATTCGTGGCGATATGGAACTCTACAGCAAGTATTCACATATGGTTACAGACATTATTGCAGAAAAGGCGCCGGTGTACGAGAAAGCTTCAATTGATGAACATTATATTGATATTACAGGAATGGATCGCTTTTTTGGATGTCTGGTATGGACAAAGGAACTGCGCAATGATATTATAAATAACACCGGGCTTCCTGTTTCGTTCGGATTGTCAGTAAACAAGACTGTTTCTAAGATCGCTGCCGGAGAAGCTAAGCCTAATGGAGAACTTGAAATACCCGGTAAAATGGTAAAACCATTCATTTTCCCATTGTCTATCAGGAAAATACCCATGATAGGAAATAAAACATTTCATATGTTGCGATCCATGGGAGTATCTACCATAGAAACACTGAGCAGCATACCTGTAGATATGATGGAACGTCTGCTTGGAAAAAACGGGATCATCATCTGGAAAAAAGCCAATGGTGTCGACACAACCCCTGTAATTCGTTATTCCGAACGAAAATCTATAAGTACAGAGCAGACTTTTGAAAAAGACAGTACCGATATTATCAAACTGAATCAGATACTGGTAGCTATGGTAGAAAAAATTACATATGAACTGAGGAAAAAACAAAAACTCACATCATGCGTAACAGTGAAGATCAGGTACTCAAATTTTGACACACATACTTTGCAGAAACGGATATCATACACTTCATTCGACCATGTACTGATAGAAACTGCCAGGGAATTATTCGGCAGATTGTACTATCGCAGAATGCTGGTACGCTTGATTGGTGTACGTTTCAGCCACCTGGTAAATGGGGTGCAACAACTTAATATGTTCGAAGATACACCGGAAATGGTAAGGCTTTACCTGACTATGGACAAACTGCGTATCAGGTTTGGTAAATATGCAATAAGGAGAGCTGTAGGGGTAAAAACACCGGCTGAAGCCGAAGCTTATATGAAAGTAAAAGCACAGGCTGACGAAGAAGAAAAAATCCGTATGGAACAGTGGTTTGCCAATAAAATATTGAACGGAAGATGGTTTAAATAATGTACCTTAATGCACATTCATATTACAGTCTGCGCTATGGAACCCTTTCGATAGAGGATCTTGTAAAAGAATCTTCCAAAAGGGGTATAAAGACAATTGCCCTGACTGATATCAATAATTCCACAGGAATACTTGATTTTGTGAAATTATGCCGGAAAGAAGGGATACAACCTGTTCCCGGTATTGATTTCCGTGACGGAGACCAACAGCTATATATTGGTCTGGCAAAAAATAATGAAGGTTTCAGAGAACTCAACAACTTTTTGAGCCGGCATCATTTATCGTGCACTCCCCTGCCCCGATTTGCCCCGGTTTTTGAGCATGTATGGATTATTTACCCGTTTGGTTACAGGTTACCTGACAATTTAAGAGACAATGAATTAATAGGCATCCCTCCTCATGATGTGCGAAAATTAATATCTTCCAAACTTCCAAAATTAAAAATAGTCATTCTGCAAAATGCAACTTTTACAGATAAAGAAGGTTATGAGGTACATTGTCATCTCCGGGCAATTGACCATAATACACTGCTTAGCAAGCTTGAGCCGCACCAATGCGCACACCCTGAAAATAAACTTCTGCAAATTGATCAATTAATAAAACCATTTAATGATCACCCTGATATCATCCATAATACAGAAAAAATAATATCTGCATGCTCATTTGATTTTGATTACAGATCATACAAGAATAAAAAAACTTTTACCGGAAATATGGAAGATGACCGCTTGTTGCTGGAAAAGCTTACAATGGATGGACTGGACTACCGGTACGGAAAAGAAAATAGCGAAGCTGCAACGCGTATAAAGCATGAACTTAATATTATTTATAAACTGGGCTTTTCTTCATACTTCCTTATTACATGGGATATTATCCGTTATTCAATGAACCGGGGGTTTTATCATGTCGGGCGTGGTAGTGGCGCTAATTCAATTGTAGCTTACTGCCTGAAGATCACCGATGTAGACCCTATTGAGCTAAACCTGTATTTCGAGCGGTTTCTTAATCCTAAACGTACCAGTCCGCCTGACTTTGATATCGATTACTCATGGAAAGAGCGTGACGAAGTGCTTGATTATATTTTCAAACGGTACGGCAGGGAGCATACCGCGTTGCTGGGTACTATATCAACATTCCGGGGTAAATCGATTCTCCGCGAACTGGGAAAAGTTTATGGTCTTCCAAAAGCTGAGATCGATGCACTGATCAATAACCCTTCGGATGAACTAAACCGTAATGATATCACCGCGAAAATTTTTTCTATGGGGATAAAAATTGTTGATTTTCCAAATATGCGAAGTATTCATGCCGGGGGAATTCTTATCTCGGAAGAACCTATTACATGTTATACAGCCCTTGACCTGCCACCAAAAGAATACCCTACAACCCAGTGGGATATGTATGTTGCGGAAGATATTGGTTTTGAAAAGCTGGATATCCTGAGCCAGCGCGGAATTGGGCATATTAAGGAAAGTGTAGAGATCATCGGGCGTAATAGAGGTGTGAAGGTTGATGCACATGCCATACAGGACTTCAAGAAGGATAGTGAGGTGAAAAAGTTGTTAAGAAATGGCGAAACCAACGGGTGTTTCTATGTTGAGAGTCCTGCTATGCGGGGATTACTTGTTAAACTGCAGTGCGACAATTACCTTAACCTTGTAGCTGCAAGCTCAGTTATACGCCTCGGTGTAGCACGGTCGGGGATGATGCGTGAATATATCCGGAGGTTCCACAATCCTAACAGTTTTGATTACATCCACCCTGTTATGAAGGAGCAGCTTTCCGAAACTTTCGGTGTAATGGTATACCAGGAAGATGTACTAAAGGTTTGTCATCATTTTGCAGGACTTGACCTTGCTGATGCTGATGTTTTGCGCCGGGCTATGAGTGGAAAGTTCCGCTCGAAAGCAGAGTTAAGGAAGATTGTTGATAAATTTTTCAGTAATTGCAAAATGCGGGGTTATCCTGATAATCTTACCAGAGAGGTATGGCGTCAGATTGAATCTTTTGCAGGATATTCCTTTTCCAAAGCCCATTCTGCCTCCTATGCTGTTGAAAGTTTACAGAGCTTATATCTTAAAGCACATTTTCCTCTTGAATTTATGGTTGCCGTAATAAATAACTTTGGCGGATTTTACCGTACCTGGGTTTATGTAAATGAAGCCAGACGATGGGGAGCCATTATTGAACTGCCATGCAATAATAACAGTCTTTATAAAACTACCATTAGTGGAAAAACAATCTATCTGGGGTTTGTTCATATTGAGAACCTTGAACGAAAAATTTCAAAAAAAATACATGGCGAACGCGAAATGAATGGAGAATACCAGGGACTCGAAGATTTTATTCAACGTATTCACCCGGGAATAGAACAACTTACACTACTAATAAGGATTAATGCCTTTAGATTTACCGGAAAATCAAAGAAGGAGCTTTTATGGCAGGCATATATGCTTCACGGAAAAGGAAAAAAAAGCGAGAACTCCCCTGCCCTGTTTAACATACCTGCAAAAAAATTTAAGCTCCCTGAACTTGAGCAAAGCAATCTGGAAGATGCTTTTGACGAAATTGAACTGCTTGGTTTCCCTGTTACCGTCTCCTACTTCAACCTGTTAAAAACCCCATTCAGGGGTGAAATTAAGGCGAAAGATATGAGAGGAAAGATAGGCAGGAAAGTAAAAATGGTCGGTCACCTTGTAACAATTAAGTACATCAAAACAGTTAAGAAGGAATGGATGCATTTTGCTGCATTTATTGATTATACAGGGGAATTCTTTGATACTGTACACTTTCCCCAGGTTCTTAAGCGTTACCCATTCCGCGGGAGTGGTACTTACCTGATACTTGGAAAAGTTGTTGAAGAGTTTGGCTTTCCGAGTGTGGAAGTAGTTAAAATGGCAAAATT
>DAOVLD010000047.1 GCA_030631445.1 Bacteroidota bacterium | reverse complement strand
GAGTTTCTGTTTTAATTTTCTTACTGCCAAGGAGGTCAAGTGTACGTTTTGCTGTTACTAAACCGACATCCCTGGGTTCAGGAAGGCCCTTTTGTAATACAGATACAACATAATTATAGCCTTCCGGTCGCCTGTCTCCTTCATCTTTGATTGTCATTCGTGCTCCCATTACGTAGAAAGTCGATTCTCTGTATCCTTCAAAACCGTTACTGGTCAAAACTACTGATTCCCCAAGTCTGTCCTGTTCAGTAGCTGTAACTGAAATGGTTTTTTCTCCCCCTTCTGTTAAACAGGCATCCTCAATAGCTCTAACTATATTATGCCTTTCTTCGGGTGTAAGCTGTTCATAAGCTGAATCCCGTATTCCAAGGTCTAATTCAGCTCTTCCTTTAAAATACTTAGGATCTGGCAATGTGCGAAAAGGATCTTTGGCTAAAAGTTTAGTAGCTTCTACCGCATTTGAAATAAAGTTACGGAGGGATTCCTTTCGCAAGTCTGAAGTGTTCTGAGCCGAATATCTTCCATTTACAAAGATTTCAATAAACAGGTTTCTCCGGGATGCCTCTTTAATATTTTCAGGTTTTCTATCCCGGTAACTGATCTCGACGAACCGTTCCTTACTGATACCAACCCGGCAATCATCGGCACCAGCGGATTTTGCAATTTCGATAGACCATTCAGCAATATTATACATTTCTTTATTCATAGTCATTTTCTTTAAGATTTTACACCACCAACTGTCATTGATTTCACAAGAATTGTGGGCATCCCAAAACCAACAGGAACTCGTTGTCCGCCTTTACCGCATGCCCCGCCTGCTCCTTTTGCCATCTGGAGATCATCGGCGACCATTGTGACATTCCTTAACATTTTTGGACCATTACCCATAATGTTAATGTCTTTAATAGGAGCAGTAAGTTTTCCATTCTCGATCTTTCGTCCCTGAGAAACGTAGAAAGAAAAATCACCTGCACCAATCCTCACCTCACCATTGCTTACATCCTTTACATATATCCCGTTTTCCACACTTTTAATTACATCCTCAGGTTTCGCCTCTCCTGAGAGCATATAAGTGTTACGCATCCGGGGTTGAATATAGTGTTCATAGCTTTGACGACGACCGTTACCTGTAGGTTTTACCTTATAGTGCCGTGCGGAAATTTTGTCGTGCATATAACTTGTTAAAACTCCGTCTTCTACCAGGACTGTTTTCTGTCCGGGTGTGCCTTCGTCATCAACATTAAGTGAACCGGGCAGATAAGGATTAGTACCATCATCGATAATAGTTACAAACGGTTCTGCTACTTTCTTCCCTATCATAGTGCAATAAGTAGATACTTTTTTCCTGTTGAAGTCGGCTTCCATACCATGCCCTATGGCTTCGTGTAACAGAATTCCTGTTACACCAGGACCAAGAACAATAGGCATTTCACCTGCCGGTGGCTGTTCGGCTTCGAACAGTACCAGCACACGATCCACTGCCTCTTTTGCCACTTCGTTAACCAAAGATGGTGTGTAGAATGAAAAATCCCTGCGACCTCCAATGTTCCAGCTTGCCCTTTCCTTCTTGCCGTTCTTTTCAGCTACTACATTAGTCCATAGATAGTTTTTTGGTAAAAGATCTTCAGCTTTAGTACCCTCACTGGTCATAATAAGGATCCGTTTTTGTTTATCATGAAATCCGGCGTTAACCTTAATAATTTCCGGCGACAGCGCAAAACATTTGTCATTCACAGACTGAACCAATGGCAGTTTTGATTCCAGCGGTATTGAAGTTAACAGAGTAGTAAGCGGATAGTAATTTTTATTCTCCAGTAACACAAACCGGTCGGCAGATTTTACTGGTCCGGAATCAGCAATGGTAGCAGCTGTTGAGGCAGCAGCAAGCATTGACTTCTCAGACAACTCCTGTGTAAATCCATAACCAACCTGCTCACCATTCACTGTTCGGATGCCAACACCGAGTGCTACAGAGGAATAAGCTTGATTTACCTCACCATCCTCAAGAATCACATAATTGCTAATAGTATGCTCGAAGAATAAATCTGCAAAGTCTCCTCCCTTTGACAACGCTTTTGAAAGTACCTTCTGACATAAACCATCAGTAATGCCAAACTCAGATTCAAAATACCCTGAGCTATCCTTAACGCCGGGACTCATACAACCCGATGGTATTAGAGGTACTGCTGCGGTTGCAACAGCAGCTGAAACAGTGGTCCTGAGAAAAGTACGTCGTGTAATTGGTTTCATAAATTCCTCCTATAATTTGTAGGTAAATAAAAATTTTGCTCAGACAAAATAAAACAAAAAAAAATAAAAACAAATTATAGAAAACGTTTTCCTGGAATAAACCACCGCCCTGAATACCTTTAGACGTAATTTTTTTACTCTTATAAAATGTAAAATCTTATCTTATATGAATATTAGAAAGAATACAATACTAACAGGAATGGTTGCAGCAATTATTGTATTACTGATTTCATGTACTTCAGACAAAAAACAAAATGATAAAAACCTCGTATGAAGGATGACCTGAAAGCGGGGAAATTGATATTATAGAGGTGGACTATGTGATGGTTTATGTAAAACAATAAAAAAGAATAACGTTATTAATAACGTTATTACCAAAAAACATATTCAATACTCCATTCAAGTATCCCTCATAAATATTATTTAATTTTAGAAGCTATAGCAGGTGCCGGAAGGGGCCAGCTTACTTCTTTAGTGGTCGGAAGCCATACCATCATTTCACCCGAACCACGGTTAGCCCATACATGATAGGGAATCAGCGTAAGCGGAAGCCTGTTTTCCATTATCACCTCTCCCTCAATGGTGCGTTTTGTCTCCATTGCTTCTCCGGTTATCACCTGTACACCATTAAGCAACTCTGACCGATATTCCGATTCCAGGATGGTTTCAGGATCATAAACCAGGTTCAGCACACGGTTATTTTTATGATCAACCCATTCTGCACAATAAACAATTGGTCCTTTTTGAATTGCAACTTTATCTTTATCAGCTTCAATATTCCTGTGAGCTTTAACTTTTCGCACAGGCATAGGCATATCTAATTCTACAATATCACCCTTTTTCCATTTCCTGCTGAAAACTAAATATCCCTTATCAGGAGAACATTTTTCTACTTTCCCATTAATTTTCAGGACAATTTCGTTTTCGTCGTTATTTAAAAAGTGATATAAATCTCCGGGTATTGCTTCATTCTGCGCCCATCCGGGAACTCTTAAAAAGAGTTTAAATTTCGAGGGTTTATCAGGAGTTATTGTAAGCTCCACTTTACCATTCCAGGGATATCTGGTTTGCTGGGTAACTTCTACAGTTTTTCCATCCATTTCAATCCGAGCTGTATTATCCATATACAGGTTGACATACAGCCGGTCACGAGTTTTGGCATAAACATATCCCGGTACCGAAGGAATAAACCGGCACAAATTGGATGGGCAGCAGGCGCAACCGAACCATTCTTGCCTCTGGTGCTGACCAAACGATTCAAGAGGGTTAGGATAGAAAAAACGATCTCCTGTTAGGGAAACTCCCGAAAGCAGACTGTTATACAATGTTCTTTCAAGGATATCATAATATTTGGCATTGCCATGTAGAAGGAACATGCGGTAATTCCAGAAAACGTTAGCAATGGAGGCACATGTTTCGCAATAAGCTAACATGTTCGGCAAATAATAAGGCTCCCCAAAACCCTCGTTGCCGCCCGTAGCTCCTATTCCGCCGGTCAGGTACAGCTTTTTATAAACAATATCCTGCCATATTTTGTCAATTGCGTTTACATAATCCGGATCACTGGTCAGGGTAGCTACATCAGCCATTCCTGTATACATATATGCAGCTCTAACCGCATGTCCTACAGCAACTGTCTGTTCGGTAACCTTTTTATGTGCCTGGCAATACTCTTGTCCGTCACCGCGCACATCAAGAAAGAATTTAGCCAGATCGAGGTATTTCCGGTTACCGGTTACACGATACAATTTCACCAATCCTATCTCGATTTCCTGGTGACCCGGATAGTTTTCGATTTTACCCCAACCGATATCACGGGCAACCAGATTGGCTGATTTAAGGGCAATATCAAGGAAGCTGTGTTTGCCTGTAGCGTAGTAATGAGCCACTGCTGCTTCGTACATATGCCCGATATTATAAAGCTCATGGCTGAAAATATGTGTTTTCTCCCAGCGTTTTGTGCCTATCCATGGATGGGAATCATCCCCCATGATTGTACGGAATGTATAAATATAACCATCATCTTCCTGGGCAAGCCCGATATAGTAGATCAATGTATCAAGGTAGGTTTCCAGGTCAGGGTCTGGGAAAGTCTGAAGGGAATAACTGGCACCTTCGATGATTTTAAAAACATCAGAATCATCAAAAGGATATCTCGATTGAAATTTCCCTTCTTCAAGTCCGCCTGCGATCATAAAATTCCTGATACGTCCGGTTTTTTCCGATTGCTCAAAAGCAATTAGAATTGTCACTTCATGGTTTCGTTTAATCCTGGGAGCCCAAAAATCATCGGTTACTTTTACACTTGTGAACGGTACCGGCTGTATTGTATAATCGCCATCACTTACAGGTTGATCCTTACATCCCGAAAGTGTTATCAGCAAAGAAACGACGATCAGTGAAAAAAGCAGATTTTTAGTAGTCTTCATACCTTTAATAATTTATAATTTACACCTTTCAAAGTTAAAAGTTTTTGGACAGGTATTGACAGGAGAAGAAATAAATTAGTTATTTTTATTGTTTTACTTGATCTGTGAATTGAAATATATCACAGGATTGCATTTCCGTTGTATCATATGCCATATGTAAAGCGAAAAGATTACATAAGGTTTAACAGGCATAAACTGTCCTCCCTGAATCCATTAGAAAAGACATATTGTGTGTATTGTGCTTATGCGAATGGCATCCTGCAATACTGGGTAAAAATTGTAGGAGAAACTGAAAAATACTGGTGCGGGATCAAACACCGGGAAGGAGGCACATTTCATATACCACCCCATCATCCTGAACTGGCTGAGTATGGTGATGCAGAGCAGTATTTCACAGGGTTGGCGAAAGCTTGTGAAAAAAATTAATTTTAACTTTTTTTAACCTTACTATGTTACTTTTTTTTGTGATCTTTGCAAAAGACAATTAAAAATTAGAAATTAAAAATTAAAAAATAAATATTGAGCCTACTCTGAAAAGGTGTAAAAAGACTTTTTATAATGAACTCGAGTTTAGAAATTAAAAATTATGGATAGGGGATTAGGAGAAAGGTTGTTTAAGTTTGCGATAGATGTAATAAAATTTTTAAGGAACATAAAAAATAGTACAGAAATCAATGTGATGAAGTACCAGTTGACAAAATCGGCAACATCAAGCGGAGCTAATTATGAGGAAGCGCAAGCAGCATCATCAAGGGCTGATTTTAAAAATAAAATTAACATTTCATTAAAAGAGATGCGGGAATCAAATTATTGGTTAAAAATATTTAAAGCCCTTGACATTGGAGATAATGAAACAGGAAAATATTTGGTTAATGAATCAGATGAGCTTAAAAGAATTTTAGGGTCAATTTCAAGTAACACGTCTAAATAACTTTTTTTTAATTTTTAATTTTTAATTTTTAATTTACATGATGAATCATCAGAATATTAACCGTATCGTGGATCTAACAGATCCGGAAAAAAACATTATTTATAACATGTCCCGGGAAGAAGCAATTGAACTTGTCAGATCGGGGGATACTCAGGCTGTTCGTAAGATTGATGGTCAATTCGCTTTAATTGCAGTAGAAGGGAAAACAATACGAATGGCAAGATCAATTGGACGTCCTTTGCGTTTTTTTATAGCTAAATTAAAAGATGGTCCATGCCTGGTGCTTGCTGAGCGTATTGATACAATTTATAATTATCTTAAACAGGAAGGTCTGGATGATCAGTTTCACCCATCCTACACAAGAATGGCTCCTGCTCACTATATTACAACCATTGAATTATTGGGTTGTCCCGATCCCAGTCCGGTTTACAAGCGTTTTTTTACTCCGGATCGCAACAGGTTTAAAAACAGCGATGTGGAGCAGTTAGGCAAATTATATATCGGTACATTATATGAAGAGATAAAAAAATGGTTACTATTCCGGGCAAAAAGCGGACCCATTGGGGTTACTTTTTCAGCAGGTATAGATAGTGGTTCTGTATTTTTACTTACTTACCATGCATTATTGGAGCTTGGAGAAAGTCCTTCAAGACTTAAAGCTTTCACACTCAGTATAAATGGAGATGGTGAAGACCTGAAACAAGCCAGGAAATTTCTGGAGACTTTGGGTCTCGAATTGTTTCTTGAACCAATCGAAATTGAAGCTTCAGAATTGAATTGGAAAAAGACTGTAAAAGTTGTAGAAGACTACAAGCCTCTTGATATACAGGCTGCTACAATGAACCTTGCTGTTCTTGAGGGAATTCGTTCACGTTATCCTGATTGGAAGTACATTGTTGACGGAGATGGTGGAGATGAGAATCTAAAAGATTATCCGATTGAAGAAAATCCTGAACTGACCATACGAAGTGTTCTGAATAATTTAATGTTATATCATGAGGGCTGGGGCGTAGGTAAAATAAAACACTCTTTAACCTATTCCGGCGGACTAAGCAGGGGATATATGCGCACATACACACCTGCAGATATGCTTGGATTTGAGGCATTTAGTCCATATACATTGGAAAATGTTATTGAAATAGCTGAAGGCATACCATTTATTGAAATGACAGCATGGGATCATGAAAAGCTATATGAACTCAAAGGGCAGGTGGTAGCAAGTGGTGTGAAAACTGTTACAGGAATAGAAATGCCGGTTTTTACAAAAAGGCGATTTCAACATGGTGTAGCTTCCAGGGATACCTTTAATAAGCATTTCCCTGAAAAAGAAATTGACTACAGGCGGGAATTCCTGGCTATTTATGAGTAGATTCCCTGATTTCGAAATAGACGATAAATGGATATTATCCCATCGAGGGAAGAAAAATCCTGTTGATCCTTTAAAACCTTATAACTACTTCATAGAAAAAGAACGTACTGTTTCGGGTACTATCGAGGATGTTTCAACAATCTTTTTATCAAATCGTGAATGCCCCTTTCATTGTTTAATGTGTGATCTATGGAAAAATACAACTGATTATAATGTTACAGAAGGCGCTATTCCAAAGCAAATTGAGTGGGCGTTGGCTCATCTTCCCTCAACAAAACATTTGAAACTGTATAATAGTGGTAATTTTTTTGATAGAAAAGCTATTCCCGAACAGGACTATGAACGAATTGCATCACTGCTTGATAATTTTGAAACAGTAATTGTAGAAAGCCATCCTAAACTCATTGATGAAAGAAGCCTCCGCTTTCGTAACATGCTTAAACCTGAGCTACAAGTAGCAATAGGGCTTGAAACCGTGCATCCGGAAGTTCTTCAAAAACTAAATAAAAAGATGAAATTGGCTGACTTTAAACGCTCAGTCAAATTCCTGAGTTCCAATGGAATTTCATCTCGTGCATTTATTTTACTCCGACCCCCGTTTCTTTCTGAATCCGAGGGAGTGTCCTGGGCAATAAAATCAATTTATTATGCTTTCAAAACCGGGGTTACATCTTGCACAGTTATACCGGTAAGATCAGGGAATGGCGCTTTGGATGCTTTAGCTGCTAACAATTATTTTGAGCAACCGGATATCAGATCATTGGAAGAGGTAATCGAATATGGCATTGAACTGAATGAAGGGCTTGTATTTTCAGACTTATGGGATATTGGGCTGTTTTCTTCATGTGATAAATGTATCGATCAAAGAAGACACAGGTTAGTTGAAATGAATCTATATCAGAAGAAGATTGCTCCGGTTAAATGCACTTGTCTGATTTTACCGGACAACCATGTTAAAAAATCTTAAAATAATTAAAGAAAGCATAAATTGCTAGCGTTTTTTAGTATACTTGGTGTTTTAAAAAAAGAGAGTACTTTAAAATTGAATAATTTGAAAACATCAGTCTATTTTTTATTACCCGAATCGGGTAATTCTTTTTCTGACCAACTGTATAATTGTTTCGGGAAACTTCAGAATCTTACTGAAGAATTAAACATCCCTTCAGGGAGGATTATTGCTCTTACATTTTTTGTTGCAACAGAAAGCAGGGATCAATACCAGAACTATAAGGCTACTATAAATTCCTATATAAAAAAGTTGTATGATACGGCACAACCTGCTATAGCTTGTGTGGCACAAGCCCCGGAAAACGGAAATTATATCGGACTTGAAGTTTTTCTGGAACATGATCTGTCAAATAAAGTAACATACAAACAATTTGAGGATACACCTTACGTGGTGGTTGAGCATAAGGACTATAAAGAAATATATGCATCAGGATTAACCGGAATAATCAGGGGTGATATCTATGAGAATTCTAATACGGCATTTACCCTGATGGAAAAGATCCTGAATGCGGAGAATCTTAATTTTTCTAATATTGTTCGTCAATGGAATTACATTGAGAACATCACCCATATTCCTGATAAAAGGCAGAATTACCAGCATTATCAGATTTTTAATGATGTAAGATCCGATTATTATAATAAAAGTGAATTCATGCATGGATATCCTTCTGCAACAGGAATCGGAACCGATATCTGCGGATTGGTTGTCAATTTTATAGCCATATCAACTGCAAAGAATATGAAGATCGTTCCTGTTATGAATCCCGGACAGATCGATGCACACAAATATTCACAAAAGGTGTTGGTAGGGAGTGGAGTCGATAAAAGGGAGGATAAGTCATCTCCTAAATTTGAACGGGGAAAGCTGGTTAGAACTGATGAGGGAACAAAGATATATATATCAGGTACGGCAGCTATTATTGGGGAAAATACCGTGTTTCCGACTGATGTTGAAAAACAAACACTGGCAACGATCAATAATATCAAAAAACTGGTTGAAAGTGAAAGTGTTTCAAAATTGGGTGATATACAGCTTGTTGAGAAGAGTAATTATTCCTATGTCAGATCTTATGTTAAGCATAAAAAAGATATCGATATAGTAAAGCGATTGTGTGAAAAGCATTTTAGAAGTGAATGTTTTCAATATGTTATTTCAGATATATGCAGGAATAATCTTCTGGTTGAAATTGAAGGTCTTATTGAGTTTTAAAAGAAGACAAAGATTTTTTAATAAGTATTTTGAGATTAATTTTATCATTTTTATCTATAATATCTAAGATAGTTAAATGAACTTTTAACTATTTTTAACTATATGTTATGATGATTTATATTTAACTTTGTTCTTATTTTTATTTATTATGATTAAGAATAATTAAATGTTACTATATATATAATGAGTCAGGAAAGAAATCATCGCTACAATATTTGGAAGTACATTTTGTATTTTTTCATATCTGTGTTGAG
>DAOVLD010000274.1 GCA_030631445.1 Bacteroidota bacterium | reverse complement strand
GCGATGAATAAGTATATTAAAGAAAAAGTCAGGAATATTATTTCTCTTGTTAAAGAGTTTAAAACAATTGGTGATATTCTCGATTTTGCAACAAAATAATCAAACCTTTAACCTGATTAATTACCTTCGGTGAATTTCACTTCGTTCCGGTTCACAAATTAATCAGAAAGAAAAAAGATAAAAGGATAAAGATAAAAGTACTAATAACATAGTATATTTGATATACGGTTACATTTTCTATAAAAAAAGTATTCTGAATTTCTTATGCTCTATTTCACTTTAGACTTTTTACTTTTGTCTTTTATCTTCTGCATGAATAATGCAGGTTAGAAGCAGATAAAATAAAATTATAATCATGAATGAATTAATTTGTTTAAAAGTTAATTGTCCTGTTTGCGGAGAATCTTTAATGGACGATAAAATCAAGGTTGATAATTGTCCCAGTTACAAATTAAAAATAAAGGTTGGGAAAAAAGAAGGGATAATGAATTTAAGCTCTGTTTGGGAAAGCTATAATTATCTGTGTGATATTGAAATACCGGAAAATTCAATTGTAAAAGTATTTTGTTCGCATTGTAATTCTGAGATCATCAGTGATGCTGAGTGTGAAGTTTGCAAAGCCCCTATGATTCCGTTAGATCTGGATATCGGTGGCAAAATCGATATCTGTTCCAGGGCGGGTTGTAAAAACCATTTCGTGAAATTTGTTGATTTTACTTTTGCTTTGAAGAACCTTTTTAGTGAATCGGGATTAACTGGAATGCCTTACTATAAAGATATGACAATATCAAGCCAGGGATTAGATGCTACACTGAGTCATGAAGAGGAAAAGATAGAAATAATCAAGTCCGGAACATTTCTTCATGCTTTTTGTCCACATTGCAGGAAAACCCTGGTTGAAAATAATATGATCAAATTGAAGGTGGTTAAAGGCAGGAAGAAAGGATTCATAATGCTTAGTCCTTATCTTAATGTTTTTACTTCCAAATCAACAATCTATTTGCAGGAGGGTAAAGAGATAGGGGACTTAAGATGTTTTCATTGTGATACCAGTCTGATGGTTAAAGATCATCCCTGCGAAGAATGTGGAAGCGATGTTTTTAAGATCGAAATCAGCGCCAGAACAAAACTGCTGAATTTTTATCTCTGTTCTAAAAAGGGTTGCAGATGGCATGGATTAAGCAAGGAAGATTTAAATGATATAAGGCTTGAAGATAGTTTGGAGTGGTAATAGCGAAGAGCAGAGAGCAAAGAGCAAAGAGCGGAGAAGCAATAAGAAATTAATAAGAGAATGTAGAGTGTTAAGTTTGAAAAAGCCAGCAACCAGTAACCAGTAACTGTAACACTACATCACAATTTTTCAGGTTTCATTCATCAAATATTCATGCATACCCCGTGCTGCAATCTTTCCGGCACCCATTGCTAAAATAACTGTTGCTGCTCCGGTGGCAACATCCCCCCCGGCGAACACACCCGGTTTTGATGTTTTACATGTTGCAGGATCAGTGATTATATTGCCCCATTTACCGGTTTTTATATCCGGTGTTGTTGACGGGACAAGCGGATTTGGACTATTCCCGATCGCAATTATCCCAACATCGATGGCGATTCTGAAATTTGCGTCCGGAATGGGCACAGGTCTTCTTCTGCCAGAGTCATCCGGCTCTCCAAGTTTCATCTGAACGCATTCAACTTCATTAACCCAATTGTTTTTATCCCCATGAAATGCTGCAGGATTTGAAAGGAATTTAAAGATTATACCTTCCTCCTCAGCATGATGGATCTCTTCATCGCGTGCAGGCATTTCAGTTCTCGACCTTCTGTAAACAATAATCGATTTTTCTGCACCCAACCTGAGTGCAGTCCGCGCACAATCCATGGCAACATTTCCTCCTCCAACTGTAGCTACCCGCTTACCTCTGATAATGGGTGTTTTATATTTCGGAAAAAGATAAGCTTTCATCAGGTTAGCCCGGGTAAGATACTCATTTGCAGAATAAATACCATTGAGGTTTTCACCCGGAACCTCAAGAAACCAGGGTAATCCTGCACCTGTGCCAAGGAAAACAGCATTGTACTCGTTTAGCAGTTCGTCAATACTTTTTATCATACCAATAACCGAATCGGTAAAAAGTCTGACACCCATTTGTATAAGGAAATCAATCTCCTTAAACACAATTGCTTTTGGTAGTCTAAACTCAGGAATACCGTATACCAGTACACCCCCCGGTTTATGAAGTGCCTCGAACATATCAACTTTATGACCGAGTCTTACAAGATCGGCTGCTACAGTAATTCCGGCAGGACCGGCTCCCACAATTGCTACTTTCTTCCCGGTGGATTTTGGTATGGAAGGTATTTTAATCTCTTCATTCTCTCTCTCCCAGTCGGCCAGAAAACGTTCCAGTCGCCCAATAGCTACAGGTTCATTCTTGATACCAACTATACATTTTATTTCACATTGTTCTTCCTGGGGACATACACGACCACAAATAGCGGGAAGAATATTTTTTTCCTTAAGAAGAGTAACTCCTTCTTTGAATTTTTTTTCAGCAATAAACTTTATAAACCCTTTAATATCTATTTCAACAGGGCAACCTTCTATACATTTTGGATTTTTACACTGCAAACAACGTTCAGCTTCGAATACTGCTTCCTCAGGTGAATAACCGTAAGGCACTTCATCGTAGTTCTTTATTCGCTCCCCCGGTGGTTGTTCCCTCATTGGGGTTTTTACAGGGCTTATTTTTGCCATAATACTATCTTTCCTGTGAAATAATTTCTTCGTCCAGATAGGCTTTTCGCCTGGATAAGATTATGT
>DAOVLD010000185.1 GCA_030631445.1 Bacteroidota bacterium | reverse complement strand
CCCCTGATCCAGGAGATCAATAACCTCCCTGATACAAGTTTGGACATTTTTATCCTTTAATAATTTTTTGTTTCCCCAGGCTTGCTCAATCGTCTTTTTGTAAGCTTCCATTGTTTCTTTTTGTAAATTTAAAAACGAAATAAGAATTCTAAAAAATCCATACCATGAAAATAGGAAAAATTTCTCTTAAGCTCATCCTTTTCATTCTTTTATGTCTTTCATGGATTTCTTTTTCACAGATCAATCTTACGTATCAGGGTCAAGAAGTAATTTAGAATGAATATAAACTAACTATGCTACTTGATTTTCATATGTTCATGTTTTAAATTTGGTTTATGATTTAAAGGGTATCTGTCCAATAAAATAAATTTAAAAATATGGAAAAATATTTTTATTTCTCAGCCACTCCAGAGTCCTTAGTTGCCTCTCATTTGTCGCCTTATAAATTTGGAAATTACCTTGCTGTGGGAACAAAAAAAAGGACAAAAGGCCAGGCTATTTTCTTTGAAATTGATCCTGATAAAGTGAATTGGCTTCCCTGGGATTATATTGATAAAAAATTAGTGCCATACGAAGATGGAGAACCAAAACGGTCTGTTTTTTTATCTATTTACAGAGTTTTGGAAAATTTACCATTGAATGCTTTGCTTGATCTTTATCTTGTTACCGATGATGGTAAAGTATTGGGATTGCAAAAATCTGATTTTAAAATGCAGAAGGAAAAAATCGTACATCTTTATCAGCAATTTATTCCCAACAGGACCAGGGTTGCCAGCAGGCTTTCCCCACCCGAATTCATGAAATTTTTAACCGATACATCAAAACCTGTTTCCTCACCAAAATTATTTTTTGTGGAATTGAAATTAAATAAATTGGCCAAAGACCCTGAAGCTTCTCTTAATAATTTACCTTATACCAATCCGGATCATTTGAGAGATTGTCTGATTCGTCTTCAGCACTTGCCTGAACGACCAACAAAAACAGTTATCCGAAATTTTAAAAAAGATTTATCCTTTCGTACTTTAAAAGATGGGTTTTTTATAGGTGATCAGGAAACCTTTATTTTTTATCCCTTTCCTTCCAGTGAAGAACTTGAAGATAAATATTATTCCTGGTGGCGGTCGGCTTTGGTTCATAGTTTTTAAATCAATTTTATCATAGAACTCAAATGAGGGAATCATGGTGACTTTTATTTCTTGTATTAAAAAATACAATGAAAATGTATCCTATTCTAAGTTTATTATATATTTTTGGAAATTGTAATATTTATTTATACCTCGCACAATTTTGATGTGTATAATAATTATTGTTTCAATTACAAATTGCCTGGAAACTGGAAATGAGTGTTATCTAAGAAAATTCCTTCCCGGAATAAAACTACAAATAAATACAATTATCAATAATGTTTAATTAAAAATCTGACTAGTATGATTAGTAAATTGTTTTGGGTTGTACCTGTTGCATCTGTACTTGCCTTATTTTTTGCCTGGTTCTTTTTCCATCAGCTTATGAAGGAAAGCGAAGGTACTGATACAATGAAAAGGATTGCCAAACACGTAAGAAAAGGAGCTATGGCATATATTAAACAACAATATAAAATTGTTGCTTTGTTTTTCCTTGTTATGACAATCCTCTTTGCTGTTTTAGCATATGTTTTCCACCTCCAGAACGGATGGGTTCCATTCGCTTTCCTAACAGGTGGATTTTTTTCAGGCTTGTCCGGTTTTATTGGAATGCGTACTGCTACACATGCCTCTGCAAGAACTGCCAATGCAGCAAGAAGGTCTTTGAACCAGGGGTTAAGAATCGCTTTTCGCAGCGGAGCTGTAATGGGTCTGGTTGTTGTAGGACTTGGACTTCTGGATATTTCCCTCTGGTTCATAGTACTTAATGCTGTTTATCCTGCAGCTGAAAATTCCCATCATCTCCAGATAATAACCACTACTATGCTGACATTTGGTATGGGAGCTTCCGCACAGGCTCTGTTTGCCAGGGTTGGTGGCGGAATATACACTAAGGCGGCTGATGTTGGCGCTGATCTTGTTGGAAAAATAGAAGCGGGAATACCGGAGGATGATCCCAGAAACCCGGCAACAATTGCTGATAACGTTGGTGATAATGTTGGTGACGTGGCTGGTATGGGAGCAGACCTCTATGAATCATACTGCGGTTCTATCCTTGCCACTGCCGCATTGGGAGCAGCTGCATTTATCGGTAATACCGAAGCACAGTTCAAAGCAGTGATAGCACCAATGCTTATAGCTGCTGTGGGAATTGTATTATCTATTCTCGGAATATATATGGTAAAAACCAAAGAAGGAGCCACCCAAAAGAATTTGCTTAATTCACTTTCCCGTGGTATTAATACCAGTTCAATACTCATTGTTCTCGGAGCTCTTGGTGTTTTGTGGTTACTTGATATCCAAAACTGGGTAGGCGTTTGGTTAGCAATGGTCGTAGGTCTTTTAGTCGGGATAGTTATTGGTAAATCAACCGAATATTTTACTTCAGAAGAATACAAACCTACACGAAAGATTGCAAAGAGTTCTGATACCGGACCAGCCACATTGATCATCTCCGGACTTGGGATTGGAATGATATCAACTTTCATTCCTGTCATTTCTGTAGTTCTGGGAATTATTTTTGCATTTTTATTTGCTGCAGGCGGTGATTTAGTCAATTCAAAGATGGGTTTGTATGGAATTGGTATTGCTGCAGTAGGTATGCTGTCAACACTGGGAATTACCCTGGCTACCGATGCTTATGGCCCGGTAGCTGATAATGCCGGAGGAAATGCAGAAATGAGTAAACTGGATCCCGAAGTAAGAAAAAGGACGGATGCTCTTGATTCGTTAGGAAATACAACTGCTGCTACCGGAAAAGGATTTGCGATCGGATCAGCTGCTCTTACAGCTTTGGCACTGCTGGCTTCATACATTGAAGAACTTAAAGTTGGTATCCACAGACTTTTTGAAAGTACTACCTCATACATCTTCCCTAACGGATTTGAAATAACTGATCCATTTCACCTGGATAATATCACAATGAGTGATTTTATGACATACTTCCAGGTCCACCTGATGAATCCTATAGTCCTGGTTGGTATTTTTATTGGTTCAATGATGGTTTTCCTCTTCTGCGGATTGACAATGAATGCTGTTGGAAGATGTGCCGCCAAGATGGTTGCTGAAGTTCGACGCCAGTTCAGGGAGATCGCAGGTATTATGGAGGGGACAACTGAACCTGAATATGCTAAGTGTGTAGCTATTTCAACAAAAGGTGCACAGGTTGAAATGATTCTTCCCTCGTTGCTCGCAATCACTGTTCCAATATTGGTTGGATTGATATTCGGTGTTCCCGGGGCTATCGGATTACTTGTTGGCGGACTGGGAACCGGATTTGTGATGGCGATATTTATGGCAAACACAGGTGGTGCCTGGGACAATGCTAAAAAATATATCGAATCGGGCCATCTTGGAGGAAAAGGATCCGAAGCACATACAGCTGCTGTTATCGGTGATACTGTCGGAGACCCGTTTAAAGACACCTCCGGACCAAGCCTTAACATACTAATAAAACTGATGAGTATGGTTACAATTGTTATGGCAGGTGTCACTGTTGCATTTACTATTATTTGATTTGTAATATTTTTTAAAGAAAATTTTGATAATAAATATTTATCTCTACATTTGACGTTCAAATTCAAGTAGAAAATGTATAAAAACACCTTAATTCTCAACCTTTTTATTATTAATATCCTTTACGGATATTGAGGGTGAGAAAGGTATGTTTTAAAAAACAATAAAAAATAAAGCCGTTCTCACAGAAAGAGAGTGGCTTTTTTTTGTCAATAAATAAAGCAATGGAATTAAGAAGTCATCGTACAACAGCAGGAAGGAATATGGCCGGAGCGAGAAGTCTGTGGCGCGCTAACGGAATGAAGGAAGAACAATTCGGTAAGCCGATAATTGCTATTGTTAATTCATTTTCACAGTTTGTTCCCGGTCATACTCATTTACACAATGCGGGTCAGCTTGTAAAGTCATGGATAGAAAGGCAGGGTTGCTTTGCCGCCGAATTTAATACTATTGCTATTGATGATGGTATTGCAATGGGCCATGAAGGAATGCTCTACTCACTTCCCTCCCGCGAACTGATTGCCGATAGTATTGAATATGTTTGTAATGCTCATATGGCAGATGCCATGGTATGTATAAGTAATTGTGATAAAATTACTCCCGGTATGCTGATGGCAGCAATGAGATTGAATATCCCGACAGTTTTTGTTTCCGGCGGTCCAATGGAAGCCGGAGTTGTTAATGATAAGCATTATGACCTTGTTGATGTAATGGTCATGGCAGGAGATCCATCTGTGAGTGATTCTTTT
>DAOVLD010000104.1 GCA_030631445.1 Bacteroidota bacterium | reverse complement strand
CTGAAAATCCATCGCGATTTAATTTGGGCTAACAGATTGGCAGGAAGTACATCATTTGGCAGCAATAAACTTATCTACTTCATGGGTGGTGTAGATAACTGGATACCATTCCTGAGCAAAATAGAAACATTTGACCAATCTATACAGGTTGCTAGCTCTCAAAATTATGCTTTTCAAACACTGGCAACCAATATGCGGGGTTTCTCACAAAATATCCGCAACGGAAACAGCTTCGCTCTCATAAACAGCGAGTTAAGGTGGCCTTTTATCAGATACTTTGCAAACCATCCAATAAGCTCCGGGTTTCTTAACAACCTTCAAATTGTAGGTTTTGGAGATATTGGAACAGCATGGACCGGACTTCATCCATACCTGGGACAGAATGCATATGACAGGGAAGTACATATTAACGGACCAATTACCGTTACTATTGATACTAACCGTGAACCAATTGTTGCAGGGTTCGGTTTTGGTCTGCGGAGTCAGCTTTTTGGATATTTTATAAGAGTTGACTGGGCATGGGGAATAGAGAATTACATTTTGTTGCCAAGGGTATTTTACATTTCCCTAAACCTTGATTTCTAATAAACAGGATATTATGGGTCTTAAAGAAAAAATAATTCGTCTCTCTGACAGATACTACGATGAAATTGTGCAAATAAGAAGATACATCCATGAGAATCCTGAACTATCGTATCACGAGTATGAAACATCTGCTTTTATTGAAAAAATGCTCCGGGAATATGGTATAAATTACAAAAAAGGTTTTGTTAAAACCGGGATAATTGCATGGCTCCGGGGAGAAAAACCGGGCCGTGTAATAGGTCTCCGGGCTGAACTTGATGCGCTGCCAATTACAGAGAATAACCAGGTAAGCTATAAATCAAAAAGGGATGGAATTATGCATGCCTGTGGTCATGATGCACATTTAGCTATGTTACTGGGTACAATGAAAATTCTCAAGGAGTTAAAAAAAGATTTACCCGGTACTGTGCTGTTTATTTTTCAGCCTGCTGAGGAACTTATTCCCGGAGGGGCAAAACTAATGATGGAAAATGGCGCTCTGGACAAAATAAAACCTGACCTGATATTAGCGCAGCATGTTTATCCTGAGCTTGAAGCCGGGAAGGTTGGATATAAAGCAGGGGAATATATGGCGTCTTCTGATGAAATTTATATTACGATTCAAGGTAAAGGCGGGCATGCTGCCATTCCTGAGAAAAGAGATGATACAATACTGGCAGCTGCCAGATTACTTATTCTTCTTTATGAAAAAATTAATAACCCATTGCCTGGAAAGCCCCCAACCATTCTTGCTTTTGGTAAAATTAACGGATCAGGTGCAACAAATGTGGTTCCCTATGAAGTAAAAATTGCTGGTACGTTCAGAACTTTTGATGAGAACTGGAGAAAAACTGCTCATCGTGAAATGAAAAAAATTGTTGCTGAATTTGAGGAAAAAGAAAGCATTGGTGCAAAACTCAACATTAAGAAAGGATATCCTGTTTTACGGAATGATGTTAAAATTACTAAATCTGCAATCCGGTTGTCCGGAGCTTTTCTTGGTGATAAAAATGTTGTCAGTCTTGAGCAAAGAATGACCTCAGAAGATTTCGCCAATTATTCACATTCCTACCCTGTCTGTTTCTACCGGCTGGGCACAGCAACTAAAGGAGAAGTATCAAGCATTCATACATCTGATTTCAATATTGATGAAAATGCATTGGTTACAGGAATGGGCAACCTTTCCTGGCTGGCATTTTCTTTACTGGAGGAAATGAGTGAATGATTGAATGAGTGAATGAGGAAATGTCTAAAGTTTTTAAAATAAAAGTTAAATATTAAAATTTTTTGTGCTTTTTTCTTTGCTTTTCAAAAAATGAAAATACTTTTGCAGAATAATAAATCTGATTTATTAATTCAAAACTTTATAGCAATGGCTTATGTAATTAACGACGATTGTACAGCATGTGGTGCTTGCGTTGATGAATGTCCTGTCGAAGCAATCTCAGAAGGTGATATCTATAAGATTGATCCTGAACTGTGTACCGATTGTGAAGCATGTGTTGATGTTTGCCCGGTTGAGGCAATCCATCCGGCAGAGTAAAAGTTCTGTCAATCAGAAAAGCACTAAAGTACATGGTATTCCATGTGCTTTTTTTTATTTTTTACGTTCACGCGGATTATATCCTGAACCCTCCAAAATCAACTGATAATCATTGTTTTCCACTAAATCACTGAGTGTTAAACCCGGGTTATTCCGCATATACTGTTCAACAATCCTATACCCTATCCATATAGCTGCCCTGCCCGGTGATTCACCAGGGAAGTAACTTGTGAATGGTGCTTCACCTATAAGTTTATTCACTGTCATACGGTCAGAGCTAAAAAGTAATTTGTGCTCAATCAGGTAAGTCCACATTTGTTTTTCATTCCTGCGACAAAATTTCATCTGGTCCGCAGAGTATCCCATTATTAAGCTGATATCTTCCCGGGGAACCAATGATTTAACAAGATACACCAACTTACCTTCATGTATAATATTATTTAACACATTATTTGCTAATTCTCTTGACCCCTGCATATTAAAATACCATTCTGAAGAAACCCATGCAAACAAACAATCAGTAACAATTTTTTCCTTATGCATGTTTGCCTGTTGATATTCGTAAAAACCCAGATGATCATAGTATTCACATTCGGTCCCCAGGTAACGATCAAGACCAATTGCCAGTATATTTGTATCAATTATAATAGAGGCATTGAACCCTGAAATAAATGTATATATATCCGGTATTGTTTTCTCACTGAAATAATGCTTATAATGCTTAAAAGCTTCTGTTAATTCTTTTTCCAACATATCAATATCAGGGAACTCCCTATTAGTAGCCAGGTATACTTCACGGTTAGTACGATCAGTAATAAAGCTTTTGAGATATCGAGGATAATAGGGGGATCTTGTTTCGCCAATGTTTATTACATAATTAAATAATTCATAAAAATGACTGTATTTATTTTCCAGGTAAGGTATTGAGGAAGCAATACTATCAACGGATAGTTCAAACAGGTCTTTTTCCAGTCTTTTGATCTTGATTTCCAAATCAATATTATCAATATCTACCTTAAAATTACTCCGGTTACATGATAAGAGTAAAAGTAGTAAAAGACTCAAAAGGCTAATTTTCCTGATCATAATTATATTAATGTATCGTAATTTTAAAATTAAAAGATTATTTGTAACTATTCAGTGACTAAATGAAGAAGTGACTAAAGTGCCTAAAATGCCTGAAGTTTAAACTTCTTCTCTTCTCAACTTTTTATACTGAGCGTAGTCGAAGCATAGTTCACTTTATACTTTAGATCACTTTTAACTTCTTATCTTTTCTTCTTAACTTTAGTTACTTTTAACTTTAGTTCACTTATAACTTCTTATCTTTACCTTTTGAGAATTTTTTGAGATATCTTTAAAACGATAATATTCCAATATGAAAAACCTGAATGTAAAAATAATAAAACTACCCTCCATTGCAAAGATTGTTTTCCTCATCATATTGTCTTTTATCCTGATAACCGGCAGAGGATTTTCACAAGGAATCCGCTTCGGATTTTTTGCCAATCCACAGATCAGTTGGCTAAAGCCTGATATCAAAGAGGTTACAAACGAAGGTTCACGGTCTGGGATTAATATTGGTATTTCCATGAACAGCTATTTTACCAATAATTATGCTTTCTCAACAGGTATTTCAATTAATCGGTTAGGAGGTAAAATCAGCTATGAAGATTCAACAATTTTGCAACTTACCAACAGGATAGATACACTTTACCCTGGTAATATTCTTACTTGCAAAATGCAATACATTACCATTCCACTGGGACTAAAATTCAAGTCTGATGAAATCGGATATTTTACCTTTTTCGCTAAAGCAGGAATTGATCCTATGATAAATATTAGCGCTACCGGATTAACAACTGATAAGATAATCGATTCTGAGAGCATTAGTGACGAGATCAATCTGTTTAATCTCGGGTATCACCTGGAGATAGGTATACAATATTCACTTGGCGGGCAAACAGCTTTACAGTTTGGTCTCAATTATCAAAATGGGATATTAGATATCACAACTGATGGTGAAAATCAGCTTGCTGATAAGATAATACTTAATAGTGTGTCTATGCATTGCGGAATTATTTTCTAATGACCGGAAAATAAAAGTACTATGAAAATTGCCATTGCTCAGCTTAATCCACATATAGGAAATTTTGAAAGGAACATCAGTGCAATAACGGACAAAATCAAAGAAGCAAAAGAAAAAGATGTTGATCTGGTTATCTTTCCTGAATTTTCTGTTCCCGGGTATCCTCCGCTCGATCTTCTTGAGCACAAGTCGTTTATTGATAATTGCAAGCAAGCGGTTATTGAAATTGCAAAACAATGTAAAAATATTGCTGCAATTGTTGGCAGTCCGAGTCTGAATCCGGCAAAAACCGGAAAGAATCTTTTCAATACAGCATATTTTTTATCAGAAGGACAAATTATCTTCACTGTAAATAAAACTCTCCTTCCTACCTACGACATATTCGATGAGTACCGGTATTTTGAATCCAATACCAAATTTAGCGTAGTGAATTTTAAAGGGAAAAAAATTGCCATAACTATTTGTGAAGACTTGTGGGATCAACAGTTATCTGAGAGCGATTTTGGCAGAAACAGTATATACAATATATCCCCTATAAAAGAATTAAGTTTACAGAACCCTGATTTTATTATTAACATTGCTGCCTCCCCTTTTGTATATTCCAGAATAGAAACAAAGCGAAATATTTTTACCAGCCAGGCAAAAAAATTTAAAACTCCCATAATTTATGTGAATCAGGTTGGTGCACAAACTGAACTTATTTTTGAAGGAGGATCATTAGTTGTAAACACGGAAGGTAAAATAGTTGAACGTTTAAAATATTTTAAAGAAGATTTCAAAATAATAGATTCTCAAGAAATTGAAACAGGAACACCTTTACCAATTATTAAAGATAACATAACTGAAAACATATATTACGCATTGGTTATGGGACTTCGCGACTACTTTCATAAAATGAATTTTGGGAAAGCAATACTTGGTTTATCAGGAGGAATTGATTCGGCGGTGAGTCTTGCAATAGCCAGCGAGGCATTAGGCAAGAAAAACATAAAAGCTTTTTTATTACCTTCAAGATATTCATCAGAACATTCCATAACAGATGCTATTTCACTCGCCGATAATCTGCAAACAGATTACAATATTGTCCCAATAGAACAAATGTTCAAAGACTTTAAGCAATCACTGAAACCTCTCTTCAGGGGACTTCCTGATAATACTACCGAAGAGAATATACAAGCTCGAATACGTGGAGTTTTATTAATGGCTGTTTCAAACAAGTTTGGACATATACTTTTAAACACCTCAAATAAAAGTGAAGCTGCTGTCGGATATGGGACATTGTATGGTGATATGGCAGGCGGCCTTTCTGTGCTTGGAGATGTTTATAAAAGCGAGGTCTACAGGTTGGCACGCTTCATTAACCGTAATAAAGAAATAATCCCTGAAAACACTATTTTAAAACCCCCTTCAGCAGAACTTAAGCATGATCAGAAAGACACCGATTCACTTCCCGATTATGAAATACTTGATGATATTCTTTTTTTGTATATCGAAAAGCAAATGTCATCAGATGAAATCACTAAAAATGGATTTGACAATAAACTTGTTAGAAAAATTATTCATCTTGTGAACATAAATGAGTATAAGCGCTATCAGGCACCTCCCATCTTACGTATTTCCTCAAAAGCATTTGGAGCAGGCAGAAGAATGCCACTGGTTGCACGCTACAATGATTAAATGAGTGAATGAGTAAATGAGTGAATGAGTAAATGTCTAAAATGTTACGAATCGCCTATTGCTGACTGTTAACTGATTAATTCTGCAAATTTTTTAGTTCTTAATTTTTTTTTTACCTTTGGCATGTTTTGCAACATATTCAACTTTTCTAAATGCAATATAGCAACCCACATTTTGAAGATGTTATTGAAAACAGTAAGTCGGTTTTCAATATCATTTCTGAAGAAGAAAAAAAAATTCTTAATGAGAATCACACACTTGCGTATTTCAAGAAAAGTGAAATAATTTACAAAGAAGGAGATAAACCTTTGGGTTTAATATGCCTGGCACAAGGGAAAGTAAAAATATTCAAGGAAGGTGTTGGCGGAAGAGAACAAATTGTACGAATGGCAAAACCATATGGGTTTATTGGTTACAGGGCACTTTTTGCAGGAGAAAATTATATTGCCTCATCGGTAGCCATAGAAGATTCCACAATTTGTATTTTGGATAAAGATGTCTTATTTAAAATTTTAAGAGATAATGCCAGACTCACCATGCGTTTTCTCTCATCATTAGCTACTGAACTGGGATTTTCTAATCGCCGAACGGTTACCTTAACACAGAAACATATTAGGGGCAGACTTGCTGAATCTTTACTTTTTCTGATGAACACTTATGATTTTGAGCAAGATGGAGCAACCCTGAAAGTTTACCTTTCCAGGGAAGATATTGCCAATTTATCCAATATGACTACATCGAATGCCATCAGGACTTTATCAACATTCGCCAGTGAGAATGTAATTTCACTGGAAGG
>DAOVLD010000162.1 GCA_030631445.1 Bacteroidota bacterium | reverse complement strand
TAATCAGTTTAAGAGAGATTGGCCAAATGTAATTGTTTCTGATGATACAACGATAAAAGATATTGATGAAAAATGGAATGCTCTGAAATTGGGTGATTTTATTCATTCTCCTTCAAAAAAATTCAAACAAATGATTTTTTCAGAAGGTGCAAGCGTGAAAGAAAAATAGTATTGAAGTTGCTTTTATGAAATCGGGTTAGCTACAGTTAAATGAATTAGGTAAAAAAAATAATTGACAGGTTAACAAATAAACTATACCTTAGAAGTATGCCAAGATTCTGGATATTGAACATAGGGTTTGTTTTATTGTCACTAGGTGTTACTATTTTCAATACGGCACCTTCAAGTGATATTGATAATCTTAATGTAAGGTTATATGCACAGGAAGATGGACTTTTTCAATTACAACCAACGTGTATCTATCAGAGTGCCAGGAAGTTTTTGTGGATTGGAATACGAAATGGTCTGAATAGGTTTGATGAATATAGCTTTGAAATTTTCCGGCATAATCAGCAAGACAGCTCGTCCAAATCATTAAATTATATTAATAGAATGGAGGTGAAAACACCTGTTTTGCAAACCCGTATTGCATATTTTATTTACGGAATTATCATTATTTTCCTGGTTTATTTTCTTGTTCAATATCGAACTAAGAGCCTGCGTAAAGCCAATCAGATATTAATTGAAAAAGATATAGCTTCAAGAGAAGTAGAAAAACAAAGACGGGAATTGGCTATAAAGAATAAAAACATCACATCCAGTATTCAATATGCAAAAAAAATACAGGAAGCTCTTTTACCTTCAGACGTTATGTTCAAAAAGCTTCTTCCTGATTCATTTATATTATTTAAACCTAAAGATATTGTAAGTGGTGATTTTTACTGGATTACTGAAAGGAATAATAAGGTTTTTGTGTCTGCTGTGGATTGTACCGGACATGGCGTGCCGGGTGCATTTATGTCGTTGATAGGATTTAAGATACTGGAAAACATTATTAAAGTTCAGAGTATTGAAAAACCATCTGAAATATTGAACATTCTTAGTATGGGAATTGAAAACACTTTTCACAGAGATGAGGAAGACTATTTGTTAAAGGATGGGATGGACCTTGCGTTTTGTGCTTTTGACCGTAATAAAAAACAACTTGAATACGCGGGAGCTTTCAATCCTTTGTATTTAATCAGGGATAACAAACTGATCGAAACCAGAGCCGATCGCTTTTCTATTGGATTAAAACACGAATTGAATACACAAAATGAGTACACTAATCATTCTGTTTCTATCAAAAAGGGTGATATGATATATTTGTTTTCAGATGGATATCCGGATCAGTTTGGTGGTCCAAACGGAAAAAAATTTATGTACAGACGTTTCCGGCATATGCTACTCACTATTCATAAATTACCATTACAGGAACAAAAAGATTTTCTTGAAAAAAGTATAGAAACCTGGAAAGGGGATAAGTACGATCAGGTTGATGATATTCTTGTGATTGGGATCAGACCTATTTAATGTCAAAATAAAAGATTATTCATTTTGCTAATAAGGTCTTCCATTTGGTAAGGTTTGCTTAAATAGTCGTCAATACCGGCTGAAAGACATGTTTCTTTATCGCCAAGCATTGCGTTTGCAGTAATTGCTATTATCGGAGTATGCGTGTTGATGCTTTTCTCAATTTCACGGATTTTTTTTGTTGCTGTAATTCCATTCATAACTGGCATTTGAATATCCATCAGAATGAGATCATATCGGTTGAGTCCAAACATGTCGAGAGCTATTTTTCCATTCTCTGCAACATCAACATTTTTTACCAGCTTAATCAGGCTTAGTTTCATTATCTGCTGGTTTATTTCATTATCTTCAACTATCAGGATATTTGAATTAATCAGGCTAACTTTTTCTTTTCTTATAGCAGCAGCTTTTTTATAAACTACCTTTTCAAATTCAAGTGAGAATATGAAACGGGATTTTTCTTTTAATTTTTTATATTCCAATTTCCTTCCAAGTGTTCTAAGTAATTTCTCGGAAATTGAGAGATCAATTAGTTGTTCATCCTGTTTATCATCAGGCAATTCATTATCAATGATATCTTTGTGTGTGATTATCCGGTTTGTTTCAATAGTGAAAACCAATACAATATTATCTGATGTCTCTTTTTGATTTGTAACAGAAATAGTTATTTGTGGCTTCTTGTCTGCCTTAAAAGGTATTATGTTTTCAAGAATATTTAATAAGAGTTGTTTTACCAGAACCGGATCGCCAATTATTTCCTGATTGAAATTCTTAAAATCATCTACATGGAAATCAACATCCTTTTTTGTTTCAGATGGAAACGAATCTAATATATTTGAAAGGGTTGAAAAAAGATCAAATTTTATTTTTTTTCTCTCTTTATAGCTAATATCAATACCCGGTAAGTGGGCAATGTTATTGACAACATCAACAATGTTATTTGTAGAAGCGATAAGGGTGTCCAGTAATTCTTTATGTTTGTTTGTCGGGTTCAGGTCACTTATCATTTTCTCAAGGGCAACAATATTGTAGAGGGGAGTCCGGAGTTGATGTGATATTTTTGAGATGAAATAATCCTTGGTAATATTTACTTTAACGGCTTCTTCCTTCGTTTTTCTAAGGTCTTTTAAATTTCGCTCATATATAGTATTGAAGAAATAGCTCAGTAAAAACAGTAAAATATATGTAGCTATATAGGTTAGCTTGATTTTTAAATCAAAAACAGTTGTTATAGAAGTAATTGGAATAAAGAATATAAAAACAAACAGCACAAACAACCCTCCTGCAAGTATACCCCCTTGCTTCCTTCCAAACGATAGTATTGTTAATGGTGGTATAAGTGTAAACCAAATTAATATCCTGGGCGTTTGTAAAGTGAAAAGAAGATAGAATAGAAAAATATTAATAACAACAAAAAGAATATAGGAAAAGAACAAGGTTTTTTTCATGCGGTAAAAAATTTGATGAAGAACGAAAATAAACAATGCAAGGGAAAAATTAATAGAAACCTCAAGCCAATCCCCATCAAATACTTTAATTAGCCCAAAAATTATCAACAAGAAAATTATAATGTACGAGATAATATTAATCAAAAAGTAGGTGTCTCTGTTGACAGATATTTCCCCTTTGTCATTATTCTTAGAAAAAAAATTGTAAATGATGTCAAATAGATACATATCTTTCGCTTGATTTAGCCGGATTTTATCACAAAAAATAAAAATACAAAAAAAAAATAAATACTCCAATTGTAATAATTGATTTTATAACAAAATGAAAAATACTAAATTTGTTATTTGAGTTGTTAGGGAAGAATTATATATGTTTAGGTTAGTGATTAATATGATTGGGATTATTCTGCTTATTTCAACTGTTCTTTACAGTCAGAATAGAGAAAATACAGCTGAATTTACACCTGATTTTAAATTTACTGAAGGTGTCTTTTTTGATTTTGATCAGGTACGTAATAATAATCCTATTCCTAAAGCCACAATACTTACAGCAGTTGATTTTAATGATAGCGAATTCTTTAAGGAAGTATTGGATAAAGATGTTATTAACTATTATGATAAATATGGAATACGAAATGAGGTGAAGAAGGACAATATATGGGGCTATTCACGAAATGGAGTACTTTATATTCAATTTAAAGATGGTTTTCACCGTATTACAATTGTTGGAGGAATATGCCATTTTGTGGCTTTTATTAAAACTTATGAAACACGATATTACGATCCGTATTTTTATCGCAGCTATTATTATGATTATTATCACTATCCCTCACGGAGGTCCACTTATTCTAAAACAGAGCTTCGCCAGTATATGTTCGATTTTGAAAGTGGTAAGATAATGGATTACAATTATTCAAATGTTGGTCTGGCTCTTATGCGTGATGCCGAACTTCATGATGAATACATGAAGCTTGGCAGAAGAAAAAGAAAACAACTGAAATTTATGTACATCAGGAAGTTTAATAAAAGAAACCCTGTCTATTTACCAGTTAAATGAAAAAAAACAGTAATATATTTAAGCAAAATATAAAATTCACCGATATTTTAACCTGTAAAAACCTGTATGCTCATGAGAACAATGATATTAAGTATTTGCTTTGCATTAATAGGTCTTCATAATGCTTTTTCCCAGATTACTTTTCCAACCCCCCGGGATGCCGGGAAATTAATGAATACAAAAACCCTGGTGGTTCTTGAAGACAATATGTTTTCTTCTTTTAATAGTCATATTAAAACAGTGGTTAACGAATTTTGGGACATAACAGAATTCGAATTTGTATCAGCAAAAGAGTTTAATGAAAAAAGAAGGGATGAACAATACTCTTTCCTTGTTCCTATTCAAACCAGCTTTCAGAAAGACAAATCCAATACACAATGGGTTTTTCTGAATTTGTTACTTGGGGCTAAAACTAAAGCTATTGCAGGAATGCCTGAGTTTTGTTCAATACCTCTCTATGTAATTAGTGAAGAGGAAGAAGAATATGGTCATTATCTGCCCCTTATTATTCAGTTTATTCAGAAACGGGTAGCTGAGATAAAAGAAAATCCGGATGTAGAATCACTTGAAAATCTTACATATTACAATAAAAATATTCCGATGTTAGAGAATAAAACAATTGTTGTGCAAGAGAATGATCTTAGCCCGGAAATTAATACTATTGAAAAAATTGCTGAGTATTATCCCTATAAAGTTAATATTGTGTCTGGTGATGAAATTGAACTGGCTATAAAGGGAAAATACGAGAATATTGTTGTATTGCATAGTGTAGGACCGGGTACTTCAGAAGATGTAGGTCGTTGCTACAAAATGCTTTTTGGTGCTGATGATTCACAAATGTATTTTTATAACTACCATACAATTAATCCAAAAAGACCTGATGGTTTACTTTCAAGGGATTTAAAAAGGTTATGCAGGTT
>DAOVLD010000072.1 GCA_030631445.1 Bacteroidota bacterium | reverse complement strand
GCCCTTCCTCCTCCAAGATTGTTTTTTATATCATCAACCTTATCAACTTTTTTATCATTTATACCGGTAATAATATATCCTTTTCTTAATCCCAGTTCATTAAGCGGTCCATCACCAACATCAACAATCTTTACACCACCGTTAATTCTGTATCTATCCATTGCATCTTTATCTAACTCTTCAAACTCTGCACCAAGAACCAGATCAGTAGATCGTATAATATTGGTATTACCTTGCATATTACGTAAAACAACATCAAATTGTTTTGTTTTACCCTTCCTTTTTATAATAATTTTCACTTTTTCTTTTGGCCGGAATTTCGCTATCTTTTCCTGTAATTCAGCAGTAGAATTTACTTTTAATGCGTTTATACTTATTATAATATCACCAACCTCTATACCAGCCTCAATTGCAGCACCATTCTCACGTAAACCATTAATATAAACCCCTTCAATCTTGCCCAGTTTCTTTTCTTTCACCAGTTCATCAGTTACATCCTGGATTGTAATACCGAGTATAGCCCTCTGTACTTCTCCGAATTCTTTCAGGTCTTCAATAACCTTCTTTACAATTGTAACAGGAATTGCAAATGAATTTCCCGCATATCCTCCATTCGGTGAAATAATTGCAGCATTTATCCCTACCAGTTCGCCTTTTGTATTTACAAGTGCTCCGCCACTATTACCCCTGTTAAGAGCTGCATCAGTTTGTATGAAGGATTCGATCCTGAACTCATCAGGAAGTATGCCCAGGTTTCTGCCTTTGGCACTAACAATCCCTGCTGTAACGGTTGATGTCAAATTAAACGGGTTTCCTACAGCCAAAACCCAGTTTCCGAGCCGAAGTTCATCTGAATTACCATATGGTACAAATATCAGATCCTTTGCCTTTATTTTTAATAAAGCAAGATCAGTACTGGGATCAACTCCGACTACCGTAGCTTCAAAAGTCCGTTTATCATTTAATACAACTTCAACCTCATCAGAATTTTCAACCACATGGTTATTGGTAATAATATAACCATCGGAGGATGTAATTACCCCGGAGCCAAAACCAAGCATGGGTTGTGGATTCCTGTAATATTGATCACCATAGAAGAATTCATATAATGGATTACGTATACGTTTTGTCTGTTCTGTAACCGTTTTAACATGTACAACAGCATGTACTGTACGCTCAGCCGCATATGTAAAATCCAGATTTTCACCTTCAAAATTGGCAGGCAAATTGGTAAACTTTACTAATTCCTTATTAGCAAAACCATTGTCAGACTTAATTTCCGGCTTTTCGAATAAAAGAATGTAAACAAATAATGCAATCATTCCCCCAACAACAGCTATTAGTATTGAACCAAATATTCTCTTTCCATTCATATCAGTTATTTTTTATATTTAACAAATGAACTACCTCGCAGCAAGCTATTGAGGTAGCAAAATATAATTTTCTTTTTTTTAGATGCAAGAAGCATCGTATTAACTCATTTATCCCGATACGCTACACTATCGGGATTTGTTCAACTTACAAATTTCAATTCACTGTGTTTTTGAAATTTGAGTTTCACAAATAAAAATACATAAAATCATCATTTTTTTAACAAATTCTATGCCTGTTATTCAAGTTTCTTAACTTTACAATTCATGAAACGTGCTGTCTAATGGTTTGTTGCATCTATTATCACATTTAACATAATTTAACTTATTTGGGAATGACACTGACATTTGAAAAATATCAAGGAGCCGGAAATGATTTCATAATTATTGACAACAGGAAAAATATTCTGGAACCCGGGGACAGAAAAAGAATTAAACAGTTTTGCGACAGAAGATTTGGTGTTGGAGCTGATGGTCTTATGATGCTTTATGATCATAAGGAGGTTGATTTCGAAATGAAGTATTTCAATTCTGATGGATATGAAGGAACTATGTGTGGCAATGGTGGTCGTTGTATTGTAATGTTTGCAAAAAAACTAAAGCTAATAGAGCAAAATGCCCGGTTTATGACAAATGACGGAGTCCACACTGCAGAAATAACAGACACAACTGTCAGACTTAGAATGAAAGATGTTAATACTATAAGGAAATCAGGGGATAGCTATTTAGTTGATACCGGATCACCTCATTTTATTACTTTCAGAGATGAAATAGATAATATCGATGTATATAATGAAGGCAGGAAACTGAGGAATAATCAAAAATTTAAACCTCATGGAACAAATGTGAATTTTGTAAAGGTTCAAAAAGATGGCTTATCAGTGAGAACATATGAGCGTGGTGTCGAGAATGAAACTATGTCATGCGGAACAGGAGCTGTTGCTGCTGCCATTGTATCGGTTTATAGCGGACAAATTGACAGTGATAATGTTCCGGTTAAAACATGTGGAGGAATCCTGAACGTGAGTTTCAGGACAACTGACAAAAGGTTTTTTTCAGATATTATTCTTGAAGGACCAGCTGTTTTTGTATTTGAAGGAGAGATTAATGTATAAGTTAAATGTTAAAAGTTAAATGTTAAAAGTTAAAAGTTATAAGTTATAAGTTAAAAGAGTTTCGGGTTAACTTGAAACATGAACATTCTTTTGGTAGATCAGGCATCAATATTGGCATATTTGGCATGACTTTCAATAAACGCACGTCTTGGAGGTACCTCATCGCCCATTAGCACTGAGAATATCCGGTCAGCATCTGCAGCGCTGGCAATCGTTACCTGACGAAGAGTTCTGTGTTCCGGATCCATAGTAGTATCCCAGAGTTGATGGGCATTCATTTCACCCAAACCTTTGTATCGCTGAATATTTACAGTACTTTCTTTGCCTTGTCCAAATTCCTTCACAACTCTTTTTCTCTCCTCTTCAGACCAGCAATATTTTTCTTCTTTCCCTTTTTTTATAAGGTAAAGCGGAGGGGTTGCTATATAGAGGTATCCCTGCTTAATAAGGTCCAGCATATACCTGAAAAAGAAGGTCATAATAAGAGTAGTTATATGACTTCCATCAATATCGGCATCAGTCATAATTATGATTTTATGATATCTTAAACCGTCAAGGTTAAGCGCTAAACTATCCTCTTCTGTTCCGATAGTAACACCAAGAGCAGTGAACATATTTCTAATCTCTTCATTCTCAAACACTTTATTCTGCATTGCCTTCTCAACATTAAGTATCTTACCCTTTAACGGTAAAATAGCTTGAAATTTCCTGTCCCTTCCCTGTTTTGCCGTACCACCGGCTGAATCACCCTCAACAAGATATATCTCACTATTTGCCGGATCTTTGTCAGCACAATCGGCTAGTTTCCCGGGCAAACCGGCACCTGACAGTACTGATTTTCGCTGAACCAGTTCCCTTGCCTTTCTTGCAGCTTGCCGTGCTGTAGCAGCAAGTACTACCTTTTGAACTATAATCCTGGCATCCTTGGGATTCTCTTCAAGATAATTTGTAAGCAGTTCACTAACAGACTGATCAACAGCACCCATAACTTCAGAATTACCCAACTTGGTTTTAGTCTGCCCCTCAAACTGAGGTTCCTGAACCTTACATGAGATAATAGCAGTAAGTCCTTCACGAAAGTCATCACCGGAAATATCAAATTTTAGCTTGGCAAGCATTCCGGATTTTTCAGCATAAGCTTTAAGAGTTCGCGTTAATCCCCGCCTGAAACCTGCCAGATGAGTACCCCCTTCAATTGTATTTATGTTGTTAACATACGAATGGATATTTTCAGTATAAGAAGTATTGTACTGAAGAGCAATCTCAACAGGTATGTCATTTTTAATTGATTCAATCTGAATACAATCCTGGGTCAGCGGTTCCCTTGATTCATCAAGGAAATTTACAAATTCCTTCAATCCTTCTTCAGAGTAAAACTCTTCTTTCCTTATCCCCCCGTTTCCATTACTATTATCATTACCGTTCTCATTACCGTTCTCATCCGAATTCCTCAAATCAGCAATCGATAAACGTATGCCTTTATTCAGAAAAGCCAGTTCACGAAGCCGGGCGGATAGTATCTCAAAATTAAATGAAGTGGTAGTAAATATTGTATTATCAGGCGTGAATGTTATTATCGTACCTGTAATATCGGTATTACCGGTTTTTCTGACATCTGCTAATGGTTTCCCTCTTTCATATTCCTGGATATACACTTTTCCGTCACGATGTATTTCAGCCTTCAAAATCGAAGATAACGCATTAACACAAGAAACTCCAACTCCATGAAGTCCGCCTGATACCTTATAAGAATCTTTATCAAATTTCCCTCCTGCATGAAGCATTGTCATTACCACTTCAAGAGCCGATTTCCCCTCTTTCTCATGAATATCTACAGGTATACCACGGCCATCATCCAGAACAGTAACAGATCCATCTTCGTTAAGTGAAACTTCAATATTACTGCAATACCCTGCCAGTGCTTCATCAATCGAATTATCAAGCACTTCATGTACAAGATGATGCAAACCTTTAACACTTATATCACCAATAAACATTGCAGGACGTTTTCGTACCGCTTCAAGCCCTTCAAGAACTTGTATATTCTCTGCTAAATATTCTTCTTTAGAGTTATTTTTTTTCAATTCCATTTTTTCATTATAATACATTAGTTTAACAAAATCCCAAAACCTTATGAGGTTTTCATATACATCTCATTTACAATAAATTACCAAGATTAAATAATCAACTGCGTTTTCTTATCTATATCATCAATTATAGTGAAGTCATTTTAATTAATTCAGGGATAATAATAAAATTACTATTTAAATGATTACCAAACAATTACAAGCTTATCCCTGCTGTTTTTTTTGATTCACCAAATATAACAAATTTCAATGATTTTAAGGTCAATAAAAACAAGAAAAATCGTGTTTTTTCAACAAAAGATCAACACTTTTGTTCATAAAGGTAATTTATTGCTGTTTTGATATGTAAAAAGGTAGTAATTAGGTGAGTAGTTGAAAAATTGTGATGTAGTGTGAAGAGTTACGTGTTTCGAGTTACGTGTTACGGGTTAAGAAGAAGAACGTATAACTCTTAATTTAACTTTTGACTCTTCCCTTTTGCCTTCTGCCTTCTGCCTTTTGCCTTTCCTATAACGAATAGGTAATCCCTCCCATTACCATAAATCCCTGACCAGGGTACTGGTTCCATTTCTGATACCTTGAAGAGGTTATATTATAAAACCTGAGGAAAGCAGATAAGATTTTTGTGTATCTGTATTCAATTCCAAGGTTGATATCGATTATTCCGTTGAGCACGGATTCACTCGCCCAGGGATCATACAATTTTACATATCTTTTCCCTGAACCAATAATATCAACATTGACCAGAATTTTATCCCGGAGATTATACCTTGTTGAAACAGTTAAGTCCCAGGCAGGCTTATGCCAGGGTCTGTCCTGATTTGTCATCGCATATTTATAATAACTTCCGCTTAAAAACAGGGACAGGTGATCTACCGGGCGAGCTAAAATTTCACCATGTATTGTTGTGAGCTGTACATCATCATACTCAGTATAAAATTGATTACCAAGAATATCTGAAGTATCATTCACATAGAAATACATATCATTAACCAGTTTGTAAGAGACTCTCAGTTTATATGATGATAAGGAATTGATATTCCCGTTTAATCCCCCGTGCATATTAAGTTTGTGATTACTGTTTCTTACTTGCACCCCGGATTTTACATAGGGGTTTTCCCACGCAATTTTTTGAAAATTATTTACTTCCAGATTACCTGAAATACCGATATAAGCACTGAGTATGTTATCAACTACAGCAATTTGTAAAAGGGCATCCGGATATAAATGTGTTGATGTCTTATCATCATTAACATCAAAAACAGCATCCACACCGGCTTTAAGCCTCCATTCACTGGTCTTTTTCTTAAACCATGGGCTTAACCCGATAATACTATTTTTACTTGTTAATAAATCTCCGGTTTCATCAATATAGTTATAAGAAAAATCAACACCAAATAAAATGTTTTCCCGCAACAGACTGAACTCACCGTAAGTAAAAACATTGTTTTCAGTATAATTGAATTTATCGGCAAAATAGTTATACTTCACCTGAATATTATAGTTTAAATGATTTGAATCAATATAACTGGAACGATAAACAAGCTGAGCGTTGAGTTTCAGGAAATTTTGTTTTATAGCCTCCTTTTCAAGTGCTGTATCAACAACCAGAGTTGTATTATATCCGTAATAATAAACCGATCGATTATCCATACCTGCACTTCCTGACAGAATAGAATTATCCCAAATCCTTTTGCCATATAAATCAAACTCATCATTTCCGTAACCGGCAAAAACTTTCTTTTCATTTTCAAGCTTTACCTTACAACTTGATGAAATATGCCTCGCGTAAGCTCCCAGGGAATATTCCTTTGATCTTTTTTTATTGATACTAAGTTCAGCCAACGGAGTAAGAGAATTACCAAGTCCCATTTTCAGGTAGGTTCCATATAATTTAGTTAACGGATCATCTAACAACTTTGCCGCTTTAATTGGCCGGATACTGTATTCAGCACTATATGGTTTAGGAGATATCTCATAAATAAAATCAGGGGATAATTGCATAGTATCCTTAAGCGAAGGAAGAAGGTTTATTTTGAATGCATCAAATAATGTAGGAGCATAAGGCTGTACAACCCTTACCTCCTTCCTGATCATTTCCTGAGAATAACCTGTGAAAAAGATCATCAATACCAAAATAGTTACAATTGATCTCTTTATGTTTGACATGCTGAACATACGCCTGTTGTTTTCACTTATTCTATACCTGAATATATTAGGTTTCAACTACTTACTTCTTACTCCCTACTTCCTACTCCCTACTTCTTCTTACTATTTACTACATACTACCTACTTCTTACTGCAGACTATCTCCTTCCATTCCATCATTTTCAAGGTTCTCAACTATTTTTAATTTCTCTTGCGCCAATTCAATAATCCCGTCATCTTTCACTGTATAATAATCGAGTAAACTTATTAACGTATGTCGTGCCTGAAAAATATCATTTTTCTTTACACTAACATCAGAAAGGAGAATAAATATTTTAGCCATCCAATATGCATGAGGTGAGTTCTGGTCAATAAACTCAAACACCTCTTTTTCAGCTTTTTCATACTCGCCAAGCGTAAAACTTATCTCTGCAACATAATATTTCGATTCTGCACCTAACTCACTTTTTATCTCCGATGAAATTTGTTCGAAACTATTCCTTGCCTCTTCCATTTCCCCAAGTGTATAATGCGAGAAACCCTTCTTAAAAAAAGCTTCTCTGGCTGTTTCTTCGGATACAATACCAGATGTAACTACTTTTTCAGCTGTCTGTATAGTATTTTTGTAGTCCTGAAGTGAATAATAACAACGCATCTGTCCTGTTATCGCGTTAAGTTCATCATTTTCATTATCGGCTATATTCTCAAGAAGAGCATAATATTCAATTGCCCCGGCAAAATCCTTCTTCTCAAAAGTTATACTGCTGGCAGATTTCAATGCTTTAATGGTAAAAATATTTACAGGGTTTTCAATAAGATACTTATATGAAACAAGTGCACTATCCGGATTTCCCAGTTTCATTTCACATTCAGCTTTATAAAAATGAGCACTTAGCAGAAAACTTCCATTCTCAAATTCATTGATATAATTACCTAAAACTTCAACAGCTCTTTCACAATTTCCTGACATATAAAGGTTCTCGCCAGAAACGTAAGTAAGCGAATCTTTTTCTGTCGGACTGATCCTGGCAAAATCGCCCAAACTTCTTGTATAATCAAAGTATGCCTCAACATCATTTATTTCCACATAAACAGTCTTCAAACCGGTAAGGGCATTCTTTGATTCAAT
>DAOVLD010000228.1 GCA_030631445.1 Bacteroidota bacterium | reverse complement strand
ATATTCAGCAATTTGTACTGCATTTGTTGCAGCTCCTTTCCTGATATTGTCCGAAACGATCCAAAGATTCAGACAGTTTTTTCGCGACTGGTCTCTCCTGATCCTGCCAACAAAAACCTCATCCCTGTTTGCAGAATTTACAGGCATTGGATAAATATTGTTTTTAGGATCATCTGTCACTTTTATCCCGGGCGAATTATTCAGGATATTTATGATGTCTTTTAATTCAAAATTTCTGGAAAATTCTATATTTACCGATTCTGAATGCCCACCAAGTACAGGGATACGTACCGCGGTTGCTGTGATATTAATAACCTGATCATTCAGGATTTTCCGGGTTTCGTTTACCAGTTTTACCTCTTCTGTTGTATAACCGTTGTCTGTGAAATTTCCACAGTGAGGAAGACAATTCAGATCAATAGGATACGGATAAAACATCTTTGGCTTAATACTGTTCCTTTCGCTTTCCATTTGATTGATTGCAGGAACACCGCTTCCGCTTACCGCCTGATAAGTTGATAAAACGATCCTGTTTATTAAATATTTTTTGTGTAAAGGTGCAAGAACCATAACCAGTTGAATGGTCGAACAATTAGGATTAGCAATTATCCTGTCGTTAATGTTTATAACTTTGGCGTTTATTTCCGGAACAACAAGTTTTATTTCAGGATTCATTCTCCATACTGAAGAATTGTCGATAACTCTCCCGTATTGTGCAAATGCAGGAGCAAATTTTTTAGAAACCTTTCCCCCGGCAGAGAACAAGACAAGATCCGCTTTGGCAGCCAGCCCTTCACTGATACTTACAATCTTAATTTCATTATTGCGAAAAAAAATGGTTTTTCCTGAAGATCTTTCAGAAGCTGCCGGTATTAATTGATCTACAGGAAATTTTCTTTCCTCCATTAACTTTATCATGGTCTTGCCAACAAGTCCAGTTGCTCCCACAACACATACTTTCATAACAGTTTTATTTTTATTAAAAAAATACTATCTTTAAATAGTTAACCAACCGAGCCTTAAAAATAAATGATTTTAGCCAGAATTCCGGTTTATCATAGATGGATTCTTTTTAATTTGTTATTGTTTATTATACAGATGCCTGTAAATTCACAGGTTTATATGAATTTTGAAGACTCATTACTAACCGGTTGGACCCAGAATAAAGATTTTCGATGGGAATTATCAGGAAATTTTCCTTTGATTGGTAATTTCTCTTTACATCATGCATATGATAACCCATCGAGTGGAAAAGACAGGATCTCCTATCCCCTGCATAATCTTAAACCCGATTCGGGACTTACAACCTGGAACTTTTTTATCAGGCATGAATATCCTCCATCAAGTGCCAATAACTGGAGCTTTTTCCTGATGTCTGATAAAGATGCAATGGAAATGTATCCCGGTGGTGATTTAAACGGTCTGGTTATGGGTGTAAATTATACCGGCTCGTCTGATCTTGTAAGTCTGTGGAAAATTGTTGACGGAGATGCTTCAGTTTTCCTTGAAACTGGATTTAATTACGAGGAAAATGTCAGTACATCAGATATCATCAATTTTGAAGTAACCAGAACTCTGTCGGGATTATGGGAGATAAAAGTTGATACTTCAGAAAACTTCAATCATCAAATTTCAATTGGATCAACAATGGATTCATGGTTAATGCCATGCAGGCATTTTGGCATTTATTATGAATATTCATCATCACAGGACAGGAAATTATGGATAGATGATATTTCTATCCTGGGCAGGTTTACTTTAGATACTATTTCCCCGGAGATAGATTCATTATTTGTTTACTCATCGCAGTCACTATATATCCGGTTTAATGAGCATATTAATACAGATTCAGCACTTGATACAATAAATTACCTTATTGATCAGGGAATCGGATATCCTGAGCATGTTAATCCTGTTTCTTCGAAAGAGGTGATGCTGGAATTCGGGAGTTCCTTTACCGAAGAAATAGCATATAATATAAATGTTACCGGAATCGCTGATTTGTCCGGGAATATAATTAAAGATTATTCCAATTCATTTATCTGGTATTTTGCAAAAGCATTTGATATTGTAATAAATGAAATAATGGCTGATCCTGATCCGTCAATTGAATTACCATCAGTGGAATATGTTGAGTTATATAATGTTTCGGCTTATCCGGTTAATTTGAATAATTGGGTGTTTATTGCCGGTACAAATGGGAAATCACTCTCTGATGTTACCATAATGCCTGACAGCTATCTTATTTTGTGTTCTGAAGAAAATGCTGAGTATTTAACTCCTTTCGGGAAAGTTATGGGAATTTCCGGTTTTCCTGTCCTTACTAATACAGGAAAAAATTTAACTCTGAAGAATAAAAAAAATCATATTATTTCAAGCGTTACATATAGTGATAAGTGGTATAAGGATGATTATAAATCGGAAGGGGGGTGGTCTCTGGAGCAGATAGACCCGGCTAATCCGTGTGGTGGTATAGATAATTGGAAGGCATCGGTAGATTATAAGGGTGGTACGCCCGGGAGAGCAAACTCAGTTCTTGGAGAAAATCCTGATTTTACTCCACCGGGAATAAGAAAAGCTGTTATTGAAGAAGATAACCGGTTGATGGTATTCTTTACCGAGTCCTGTGATAGTTTGTCTGCACTGATATGTGGGAATTATTTTGTAGATCATGGTTTCGGAAATCCTGATTCTGTTCAATTAGTGGCACCTCATTATTCGGAGGCACTTCTTTTTTTCAGTAAACCCTTCATGCCTAAATATGTTTATACTTTGGAATTAAGTAGTGGTTTATATGATTGCGCCGGTAATTCCTCTGATAATAACAATTTGATAAGTTTCGGGTTGCCTGAAAATCCGGATAGCCTTGATATAATAATTAATGAAATATTATTTAATCCGTTATTTGATGGAGTTGATTTTGTTGAGATATATAACAGATCGGAGAAAATTATTGACCTGAAATTGCTTAACCTGGCAACAAGGGATAAGATGACGGATAAGTTAAAATCCATATGTCCGTTTTCGGAAGAACCGGCATTGTTGTTTCCGTCCGGATATCTTGCTGTTACAGTTGATATTCCGAAGCTTCAGGAGCAATATTATTTTGCTGATCCAGGGGCGCTATTGCAGATATCTGACATGCCTTCTTTTAGTAACAAAGAAGGGAAAGTTATCCTTACAGACAAGAGGCAGCAGGTATTTGATGAATTTTCATATAATGAGGATATGCACTTCCCACTGTTGAGTTCGGTTGAAGGTGTTTCTTTGGAAAGAATAAATTTTGATAACCCAACTTACCGGGAATCAAACTGGCACTCTGCTGCAGAAAATGCCGGTTTTGGTACACCGGGATATTTAAATTCACAGTATTCTGAGTATAATGAATCTGAAAAAGAAGTATGGCTATTACCTGAAGTGTTTTCGCCGGATAATGACGGGGTAGATGACATTGTTCAGATACATTTTGCTTTTAAAGACCCGGGACATGTTGCATCTGTATATGTATTTGATGCAAAAGGCAGGATTATCAGGCACCTTATCAGAAATGAACTTTTATCTGTTGAGGGATTAGTTTCGTGGGATGGTCTTGATGATATGGACCAAAAAGCGCCGGTAGGCATTTATCTGGTTTATGTAGAAATATTTGATCTGAAAGGGAATGTAAGGACCCATAAAAAAACATGTGTATT
>DAOVLD010000097.1 GCA_030631445.1 Bacteroidota bacterium | reverse complement strand
CGTCAATCAGCAATGTAACCGGGTTTAAACAACAGTATGGATACAATTATGCATCCATTGCCAATGACGAAGGATTTTATGAAAGTGTGCCTGTGATTCCTGATGCGAAAAGATTCTATTTTATCGGTTGCTTTATTACGCTGACAAAAAGTGGTGAGGCTAATCAATTGGATAAATTAGAATAATAAGAAGTGCCTAAATGAAGAAGTGTCTAAATAAAGAAGTGCCTAAAGTGCCTAAAGTGCCTAAAGTTTGGAGTGCCTAAAGTGACTAAAGTTGATTAAAGTTAGTAAGGTGAGTAGTTGAGTAAGGAAGAGTGAAGAAAGAAAAAGTCATTAAGGAGTCATTGAAGAGGTCATTAGGTAGTCATTAGGGAAAGTTTTAGATTCATGATGATACTTTGCCAAAGGTGTAGTTTTAAACAGATTATAAAGCGTGAAAAAGGATTTTGCGAGGAGCGAAGCGACGAAGCAATCTCCCAAAAGCAGCCAAAATGCCAAATAGACAGACTTCTTATTTAATCATTTACGCATTCTAAACTTTGACACTGAATATTTACAATTTTTTTAATATTAACCATAAAAACAAACATTATGAAAAAAGTAGTTTTATTATTAGCAGCAGTATCTTTTGTATTTACTTCAATGGCTGATGGACCTGAGTTTCAACAGGCAATGGGGAAGTCCCTGGCAGGTTATGCCGATTGTAAAACCATTGAAGATTATCAAGATCTTGCCAATAAATTTGAACGAATAGCCAATGCCGAAAAAGCCGAATGGCTTCCATTGTATTATCATGCCCATTGCTACATAATAATGAGTTTCATAGAGCAATCCGACATGGCAAAAAAGGATGAGTATCTCGATGTGGCTGAAATATCAGTGAATAAAATGATTGGAATTGTACCTGATGAGTCCGAGGTATATGCATTGCAAGCCTTTATGCTGATTGCCCGCCTTGTGGTTGATCCAATGACAAGAGGGCAGCAATACAGCATACTTTCAGGCAATGCAGTTGGAACCGCTATTGCTTTAAATCCTGATAACCCTCGTGCTAAATATCTAAATATCTCGAATGAAATGGGCACAGCACAGTTCTTTGGAAGTGATGTTTCAAAATATTACATTCAGGCGAAAGAACTACTGGAAAACTGGGACGATTTCAAACCGGCTTCACCTATTCATCCTAACTGGGGAAAAGACCAGGTAGAAGGAATTGTGGAGTCATGTAAGTAACTGCCAGGGACAGGACCAGGGAATTCAAAGAATGGCTGGGCGAGTAACAAACAAAATATTTTATTATTTTTGTGCCGGTACGCGGGAGTAGCTCAGGGGGAGTCCGCCAGCTGGCGGATCCCAAGCTGAGGGTGCTGACCGCAAGCGTCAGCATTCGATCATTGAAATAAGAAGTTGTTAGCGGCAGTAGCTCAGTAGGTAGAGCGTCAGCTTCCCAAGCTGAAGGTCGCCGGTTCGAAACCGGTTTGCCGCTCAAAGAAGAAGTTGAAAGTTGAAAGTTATAAAGTCAAAAGGGAAGAATGAAGAGTGAAGAAGTTGAAAGTTATAAAGTTAAAAGTAAAGAATGAAGAAATCACCTCATTACCTGATCACTACATCACAATTTCTGAGAACCAGTAACCAGTAACCAGCATATGTATGCAGAAATAATTACCATTGGCGATGAACTGCTTATAGGCCAGACTGTTAACTCAAATGCAGCTTGGATGGGGCTGGAATTGAACAAAATTGGCATTGAAGTTTACCAGATATCAACTATATCCGACGATAAAAATCATATTGTTAATGCCTTAAATGACGCTTTAAAACGTACAGAGCTTGTGCTGATAACCGGAGGTCTCGGCCCAACCAGGGATGACATAACAAAATATACGCTTACAGAATATTTTAATAGCTCTCTGGTACGAAACAAAAAAGTATACGACCAGATTGAGAAGATGCTGAAAAAGAGGTCAATACCAATGAATGACCTGAACAGGAAACAAGCCGATGTACCGGAAAGAGCCAATATATTTATCAACTACGCGGGTACAGCTCCTGCTATGTGGTTTGAGCTGAATAGAAAAGTAGTAATTTCAATGCCCGGCGTGCCATATGAGATGAAGGAGCTTATGACGAAACAGATCCTTCCATCTATCAGTCAGTATTTCAAAACACCCGTAATTATTCACAGGAACATACTTACATACGGGACTTTTGAGGCAAAGCTTGCCGAAATACTTTCAAATTTTGAGGATCAATTACCACCGGAGATTAAACTGGCATATCTGCCAACTGAAGGAGTAATTAAACTTAGATTAACAGGCAGGGGAGACAGGGAAGAGAGAATTAAGAAAATGATAGATATGGAAATTGACAAGCTTTATAAGATCATTCCAAAGTATATTTTCGGTGAACAGGATGATTCATTGGAGAAAAGCATTGGAGTATTACTTAAAGAAAAAGGTGAAACGCTTTGTACTGCTGAAAGTTGTACGGGAGGAATGATAGCTCATCAAATTACAACTGTTCCCGGAAGTTCTGAATATTTCATCGGTTCTGTTGTAGCATATTCAAACAGGATAAAGGAAAAAGAATTGGGAGTAAATTCTGCAACCCTTGAAAAAGAGGGCGCTGTAAGCCGCCAGGTTGTAGAACAGATGGCACAGGGGGTGAGAGAACGTTTTGGTACAGGTTATTCAATAGCTACATCCGGTATTGCCGGCCCGGCGGGAGGTACTACGGAAAAACCTGTTGGCACTGTATGGATCGCTGTCGCAGGTAAAAAAGGGACTTATTCGAGAAAATATATATTTGGCAATAACAGGATACTCAATATCAGAAGGTCAACTCTGGCAGCGTTAAACCTTCTAAGACAATATGTTAAAGGGGAGCTTGAGCATTTGTAAAATGGTTAAAAAAAATTCAGATTTTTTTTGATTAATTCAAGAATAATCACGTAATTTGCGCTCTGTTTTTAGATAATATTTAATAAGAAAAAAACCAATTGTCATGGCAAGAAAATGTCAGGTTACGGGTAAGAAGGTAATGGTCGGGAATAGTGTTTCTCATGCCAATAACAGGGTGAAAAGAAAGTTTTACCCGAATCTTTTGAAAAAGAAGTTTTTTCTGCCTGATGAAGACCGCTGGGTTTCACTTATTGTCTCAACTCAGGGTATCCGACTGATAAACAAAATAGGAATCTCTGCAGCTTTGAAAGGGGCTAAAGCAAAGGGTTATATTGGCAAATACTAAAAAAAGGAGAAATGGCAAAGAAAGGAAACAGGGTTCAGGTTATTCTTGAATGTACAGAACATAAGGATAGTGGTAAACCCGGAACATCAAGGTACATAACTACCAAGAATCGTAAAAATACTCCTGATCGGCTTGAATTGAAGAAATTTAATCCGATCCTAAAGAAATATACTATTCATAAAGAAATAAAATAAATATCCACGATATGGCAAAGAAAGTTGTAGCAACACTAAAGACAGGGAAGGGTAAAAATTTCACAAAGTGTATAAAAATGGTGAAATCAGAAAAAACCGGAGCATACTATTTCAAGGAAGAGATAGTTCATGATGACCATATTCAGGATTTTTTCGCCAGAAAATAATAATAAGGTTTTGTTATCTATTAATATTAGCTTTCTTCCTTCAGGAGGGAAGCTTTTTTTTTAATTACTAAATTATTGTAACTAATCAGTACTTAAAGTGAAACTATGCTTCGGCTACGCTCAGCATAAAAAGTTGAGAAGAAGTTTTAACTTTAGTCACTTTAGTCACTTATAACTTTAGTCACTTCTTTTAAAGTCAAGGCAAAATGGCAGTATTTGGGATTTTTTCAAAAGAGAAAAAAGAAAATCTTGATAAAGGTCTGGAAAAGACCAAGGAAAGTGTGTTTAAAAAACTGTCCAGAGTAGCTGTTGGTAAATCAAGAGTTGATGACACAGTTCTGGATAATCTTGAAGAGGTCCTTATAAGTTCCGATGTGGGAGTTGATACTACTATCAAGATTATTGAAAGAATTGAAAAACGGGTAGCAAAAGATAAATACCTGAACACTAGTGAACTAAATATAATACTGAAGGAGGAAATTGAAGCACTCCTTGAAGAAAACAGATCGGATAACTCGGATGATTTCTCCGTTACTTCAAATAAGAAGCCATATGTTATTATGGTTGTGGGAGTTAATGGTGTGGGAAAAACGACAACCATTGCCAAGCTTGCATACCAGTTCAGGAAGTCAGGAAAGAAAGTACTGCTGGGAGCTGCTGATACTTATCGTGCTGCTGCTGTTGATCAACTACAGATATGGGCAGAAAGGGCAGGGGTTGATATGGTAAAACAAAAAATGGGTTCCGATCCTGCTTCTGTTGCTTATGATACGCTTAGTTCCGCGCTGTCAAAGGAGATTGATATTGTTTTAATTGATACTGCGGGACGACTTCATAACAGATCAGCGCTCATGGATGAACTGGCTAAAATCCGGCGTGTGATGCAAAAAATCATACCTGATGCCCCGCATGAAATATTACTTGTACTGGATGGTTCAACAGGGCAAAATGCTTTTGAACAAACCCGCCAATTCATAAGAGTTACTGAAGTTAATGCCATAGCACTTACCAAACTTGATGGAACTGCTAAAGGTGGTGTTGTAATTGGGATCTCCGATCAGTTTAATATACCTGTGCGGTATATCGGGATTGGCGAAGGTTTGGATGATATACAGGTTTTTAATAAGAAAGAATTTGTGGATTCGCTTTTCTCAATGTAATTTCAGGAGCAATAATGAAAAAATGAAGTTTGTACTTTAATTATTGAGTCCGCTCCGAGAAGTCAAAAAAAGAAAATGCCACTAAATCACTAAGTCACAAAAAACCACAAAGGGCCTATTTTCACTACCTTAACTTTTGTGTATCTTTGCCTGCCCTGTAAGGAGGAACGACTGTACCAGGGTGGCAAAAAAAAATCAGAGTAGACTCAAAACCCGTAACTCGTAACTCGTAACTCGTAACAATTTTCATTTCGATGACAAAACCAATAAACAAAATCAATGTCATTACACTTGGCTGTTCCAAAAACATAGTTGATTCTGAAGTGCTTCTAAAACAACTTGATGCTGGTAACCTGATAGTGGAACATGATTCTGAGACAACCGATGCTCAAACGGTAATAATTAATACCTGCGGTTTTATCAGCGATGCGAAAGAGGAATCTATAGAAACAATTCTGCGGTATGCCAGGGCAAGGGAAAAAGGTGAAATTCAAAATCTATATGTTATTGGCTGCTTATCAGAGAGATATAAAGAGGAATTGAAAAACGAAATTCCTGAGGTTGACAGGTATTTTGGTGTAAACAATCTTGAACAAATCGTAAAATCGCTTGGAACTGAATACCGTAAAGAACTTCTTGGAGAAAGGAACCTTGTTACCCCGGGACATTATGCCTACCTGAAAATCGCAGAAGGCTGTGACCGGAAATGTTCTTTTTGCTCTATTCCTTTAATCAGGGGTATACATAAATCACGGACTATTGAATCACTTGTAAATGAAACTATTTTCCTTGCAGAACATGGAGTTAAGGAATTAATCCTTATATCGCAGGATCTCTCGTATTATGGACTGGATATTTACCGTGAACAACGACTAAAAGATCTGATAGATCAACTTTCTGAAGTTCCTGGTATTGAGTGGATCAGGTTACATTACCTTTTCCCTGCTAATTTTCCGGCAGATATTCTCCCTGTAATACAAAACAAAGAAAATATTTGCAATTATCTTGATATCCCATTCCAGCATATTGCTGAACCTGTACTAAAAGCAATGCGACGGGGTATTTCAGGCAAAGAAACCTATGAACTGATAAACAGGATCAGGGAGGAGGTTCCGGGAATCGCTCTGCGAACAACGCTGCTTACCGGATATCCTGGTGAGAAAAAGAAGGATTTTGCAGAATTGAAGGAATTCATATCTGAGGTAAGGTTTGACAGACTGGGTGTTTTTACTTATTCACATGAAGAAGGTACATACAGCTTCAAACATTTTAATGATGATATTCCTAAAGAGATCAAAATGCAAAGGGCAGAGGAAATTATGACTATCCAGGAAAGTATATCAAGCAAGCTGAATATGGGAATAATTGGTAATAAATATAAAGTGATAATTGACAGACATGAAGGAGATTATTTCGTAGGGCGAACTGAATTCGATTCACCTGAGGTTGACCAGGAGGTTTTGATTAAACCCGCTAAAGGGTTAATAACAGGGGAGTTCTGCAATGTTATTGTAACCGGTTACGATAATTTCGATCTGTATGGAAAAGTCTGGTAACGTATAACACTTAACATATAACTTTTAACCACAGTGAAATATGCTCCTTCCCTGGTGAAATATTTTCGTACCTCAAATTTCACCCCGATACAGTCATTCTTCCTTACGGGGCAGGCACAGCAAGCGTCGCATTTCACGTGGCAAGCTTTTAACTTATATCTTTATTCATATCTTTACACTATAAAATTATATGTACTATGAAAAAGTATGTTTGGCTCTATCCCGCAATTTATCTGGTATTATCTTTATATTTTGCCATGTTTAACTGGGATGTCTTTATCATTACTATCAACACAAACCTGGGATTTGCTGTAGTAAAAACACCGCCTTTTCTCCTGTTATTTTTGCTTGGTCTGTTTATTATTGCACTTCAAAGTAATTTCGCTTATATCCGTGAAACCATGCATGAAGTAGAAAATCTTCAAAGAGTCATTGAACTTGAAAAATTGAAGAAAGACAATGAAATTAATAATTTCAAGGCATCTGTACTTGATAGTCAGACCAAGACTACCGAACGGAATATTCAGAAACTGGGCGAGATCCAGGATGT
>DAOVLD010000118.1 GCA_030631445.1 Bacteroidota bacterium | reverse complement strand
ATGAATTTTTTCCATAAAATCGTCACGGTATGTTTTTGCAAGAATTGAAGCTGCAGCTATTGCACTGAATTTTCCATCGCCCTTAATAATACAACTGTAGGGAATCGATTTGTAAGGTTTAAAACGGTTGCCATCAATAAGGAGAAAATCAGGCTTTTTTTCCAGTTGTTCAATTGCCTTATGCATAGCCATACAAGATGCATTTAGAATGTTTATCTTATCTATCGTTCTGTTATCAACGTAAGCAACAGCCCAGTTTTCTGCAGTTGTAACAATCTTTTCCCTAAGCTCGTACCTGATTTTTTTGCTGAGTTTCTTTGAATCGTTAAGTAGTGGCAGATTAAAATTCTCAGGCATAATAACAGCTGCTGCGAATACAGGCCCGGCAAGGCATCCCCTGCCGGCCTCGTCACATCCGGCTTCTGTCAGACCTTTATTGAGATACTTTTTGAGTCTTGCCATATTAGTTTATTCGAATAATGAGTCCTCACCTGTTGAAAGCATAAAGTATAAAGGAAAAAGCAAATAGCATGAAGTTAATTAACAAAAAAACCCTTATTACACTCACTATTCCGGTAAATTTTCGAGCATCCTTGAATTACTAGAGGCTGTCTAAAAAGAGAGTAATGGTTACAATTCTTCTCTTTGTGGTCCTTTGTGTCTTCTTTGTGAACCTCTGTGCAACAATTATCTAAGAGTTAGTCACAGGGTAATACTAAGAAGTCACAAAGAGCCACAGAGACTTTTGAGACAACCTCGAAATTCGGTACTCAACTCTCACAACTCAAAACTTTCTCCACAGAGTTCCATAACGCTTTTGCTGTCTTTTCCCAGCTAAAGTTCCTGCTTTGAACAAATCCTTTTTTTATCAAATTCTCCCGTAGTTTAATATCCTTTGTGATTTTTTTCATAGCCTCCAAAATAGTTTCCGGTTTGCCGGGATTGATATATAATGCTGCAACACCTGCCACTTCCGGAATGGAGGTTACATTGGATGCAATTACAGGAACACCACATTGCATAGATTCCAGTACGGGAATTCCAAAGCCCTCATAATGAGAAACAAAGGTCATAACCGTAGCTGAACTGATTATCAAACGCATATCTTCAGTACTTACTCTGCCGGTAAGGATAACATCGTTACTATAATTCATATGTTTGAGTTTCTTTTTCATACCCGGTGTTATGAAAAGAGTTTCTCCTGCCAGTACAAGTTTCATATCAGAACCGGTTTCTTTTTTGAAATCTTCAAAAGCCTGGAGAAGTGCAGAGATATTTTTTCTTGGATGAAGACTGCCGGCATAAACAAAATAATCCTTTCCTGAAAAAAAACGTTTCTTCGTTTCATTTTTTTCAATTTCTGTAGCCGGCTTGAATATTTTGTCAGCTCCATTATAAACCACATCAATAATATCCGTATCAATATCATAACTTTCTGCAATATCTTTCCTGGAATATTCTGAAACGGTAATTATCCTGGTTGCTTTTTCTGCAAATTTTGGGAAATATCTGTTATAGTAATTTCTGACCATCCGGGGCAGATCATTGGGACGGTGAAAAAAATTCAGATCATGAATAACAGGGATGCATGGTATTTTAATCGATAATGGCAGGAATCCGTCGGGTGATATAAAAATGTCAGGTTTAAGTTTTTTTAGTGCCCTGGTAAGAGAATATTCGAACCACCAGTACCAGAGAAAAGGGTGCCGGGCTTGTGGGTGAATAACCCTGGCGGTGATATTATCACTGAAAATAAAATCATTGCTGAATTGCCGGTCGAAAAAAAACACAAACTTGTGTTCAGGATGATCCCTGGTAATCCGTTTGAGTGTTTCGTTTATGAACCAACCGGTACCATCAATTCTGTTTTTGATCAATAACCGGGTATTTACGGCTATTAGCATGGATTATAACAAAATATTAAAGTGTGAAAAGAAATTACAAAGCTTTATTACATTTGTAAAGTAAACGAATATATTTAAAGATTGAAAGAGTTGCAGAGTGGAAGATTGGAATGGTGGAATAATGGAAGAATGGAACGTTTGAGCAAACTTGTTTGCGAAAACCTCATAGCCTGTCCCGAACTTGATTCGGGAAGCAGGTTGTGGGAAGGATTGTGGGAGCGAATAATAATGAAGTAAGGGGAATAGAGGGAATAAAAGGAGTAAAGGGAATAGAGGGAGTAAAGGGGAAAGAGGGAATAGAGGGAAAAAGAGGGAATTGTGTAAAGTTTAACGCTTACTTTTAACTTTTAACTTTTAACTTTCAACTTAAATATGCCTGTAACCTGATACTATCGGTGAAAAAAAAGTTTTTAACCAATCTTTTTATACTACTGTTTCTGAATTTCCTGGTTAAACCTTTCTGGGTTTTAGGGATCGACCGTACGGTGCAGAATGTAGTTGGTGCAGCAGAATATGGATTTTATTTTTCGCTGTTCAGTTTTTCGATCATTCTGAATATACTGCTTGATTTTGGTATAACAAATTTCAACAATCGTGCTATTGCAAGAGATCACGCTAATCTGGCATCATACCTTTCCAATATTGTTATACTAAAATTTCTTCTTTCAATCGTATATTTTATTGTCAGTTTTTTTATTGCTTTTATTATCGGGTACGATTCTGTTCAGATGAAACTTTTGGTAATTCTGGTAATTAACCAGTTTATTGCATCCCTCATTCTTTATATGCGATCGAATGTAAGTGGTTTGCAGATGTTTCGTACTGACAGTTTTCTTTCGGTGCTCGACCGTGCGCTGATGATTATTATTTGTGGAGTTTTGTTATGGGGAAATATTACTGAGGGAAAGTTCAGAATAGAGTGGTTTGTTTATGCACAGACCGTGGCTTATCTATTGACCCTGATTGTTTCTTTTATTATAGTATTAAAAAAAGCAGCCTTTTTCAGACCCGGATTCAATTCTGAAATGCTGATAAAGATTATAAAAAGCAGTTATCCGTATGCGCTGCTGAGTATGTTCATGATTATCTATGTACGTATCGATTCAGTGATGCTTGAACGGATGCTTGATGATGGAGGTGTTCAGGCGGGAATTTATGCGCAAAGTTACAGGATACTTGATGCTGCTTCAATGATGGGTTATCTGTTTGCCGGAATTTTGCTTCCTATGTTTTCAAAAATGATAAAACAAAAACAGTCGGTAGAAGAACTTACACACCTTTCATTCCTGCTGCTCATTGTACCGGCAATCCTGGTCTCAATTGGGTCCCTGTTTTTCAGGAATGAGATCATTTCACTTTTATATGATTCCCATATTCCGGTTTCTGCAGATATTTTCGGGATACTGATGCTGGCATTTATCCCTGTATCGGTAGGTTATATTTCCGGTTCACTGCTGACAGCTAACGGAAATCTTAAAACTCTTAATATTATTGCCCTTTCAGGAGTTATTATGAATGTTATTCTGAACCTTATCCTTATTCCAAAATATCAGGCAATGGGATCAGCAAAGGCAAGTCTTATAACACAATTAATCACTGTTTTAGTCCAGATTATTGCTGTTTACAGAATAATGAAGTTCAAACCGGATATTTTAAGGAATATTAAATTGGCAGGATACTTTGCTCTTGTTGTAATTTTGGGATTTTTTGTTTCAAAAACGAGTTTTTTCTGGGTTTATGAACTTCTCATTTTCGGTTTACTGGGTATTATTTTTGCCTGGTCTGTAAGATTATTAAAACCGGTATCTTTTATTAGGATAATATGGCAGGAGTGAAGACCTGGCTCTATAGACAAAAAAGGAAAAATCATCAAAAAAAATAAAATTTAGCAACGTCCTGTTAATAAATTGTTAAAAAAAAATATTTAGAGGACTTGTTATTATAATTTTTTTTACATTTGAAGTCGCAAAATTAATCAGAACAGAGGTAAAATTTAGAAATGAGATTCATTTTCCTGGGATTATTTTTGTTGACAGGGAGCTTAATCAACGCCCAGGTGATTTCCCACAAAGTGATTACAAATGGTGGATCATTTGCATCAAATGGTGGATACTATCTTGCATCTACCATTGGAGAGATTTCTGTTATCTCTTATCAAAATTCCGGGTATTTCATCACTCAGGGATTTCAGCAGCCTTCAATGCGTTATGAAACTAACTATTCCAAACCGGATAACGGAACCATTGTTTCAGTATATCCTAATCCGGTTGAGAATGATCTGATAATCGAACTTAATATTAATAAGATAACTGAATTCACTATTAAGGTTTATACTTTTACCGGAATAAGCCTGTATGTCAAGCGATTATCGCAATTACCGGAAGGAAGGAACTATTTTACTATTGATTTTTCCGGTTTTTCCAGAGGCTTATATATGGTCCATGTATTTAGTCAGGAGAAAATAATAAGCAGGTTATTTAAAATTGAAAAGCTTTAGAAAAGGAGAATAATGAAAAGAACAGGGTTAAATTTGATGAGTTTATTATTTACTATAATAATGGCGGGAGCTTTCACTGCTTGTCTTATGGCACAGTCTGTTCCCATAGGAATCAATTACCAGGCTGTTGCCAGGGATGCCAGTGGAAATGAGTTAATAAACCAGAATATTGATATACGCCTGTCCATAATTTCAGGCAGTCCGACCGGTGAAGTAGAGTGGGAAGAGGTTCATTTTGAGGTGACAACCAGTCAGTTCGGACTTTTCAATATTGTTATTGGACAAGGGATCTGCTCAAACGGGACCGTTACCAGTTTTGAGGATATTCCCTGGGGAGATGATCTGCATTTCCTGAAAGTAGAGATCAAATTTGACAACGAATACCTTACCATGGGAACAATGCAATTTCTGTCTGTTCCATATGCACTCTATGCTCAAAAATCACTTGAACCGGGACCACAAGGTCCGCCCGGTCCTGCCGGTGATCCTGCATCAGACGACCAGGTACTCTCTTATGATCCCCAAAGCCACATTCTTTCTCTTGAAAACGATGATAACCCTGTTGATCTGTCCGGACTTATCAATGATGCAGATGCTGATCCGGATAATGAACTCCAGATACTGAATCTTTCAGGGAATAAGTTGCAGATCAAAACACTTTCGGATAGTACACTGATCAATACTGTTGATATTGATGCAAGCCCGGTAAATGAGATACAGGATTTGCGTATTGAAGGAAATGAACTATACATTACCAGAAACAGCGACTCAACCAGGATCGATCTTTCTCCATACCTGGATAATACCGATGAGCAGGATCTTAGTCTCATACAGAATTTATTATCTATTGAAAACGGAAGTACCGTAACACTGAATTATAATGACACAAGTGCAACAAATGAATTACAGGTATTGTCCATTTCAAATGACACAATTTATCTTACCAATGGAGGATATGTAAAACTTCCCCAGGATAATGTTGATGATGCAGATGCCGATCCGGGGAATGAACTAATTACCGGCGTTAATTTGAATGTTGCCAATTTAGAGATAACTGACGCAGGTGGAACTAAAATTGTTGATTTGAGTAGTTTGGAGAATATACCTTTGATTGGATTTCGGGCCAAAAGGACGACGACAGTTCCCTTGCCTACTTCAACAGACACAACGTTTCTTTTCAATGATGTTGTTGAATATAATGACGGAGGAGGCTATGATCCTCCAACAGGTATTTTTACCGCACCAACTGATGGTGTTTATGCGTTTAGAGTTAATTATATTGCTGATGGCAATGCACAAAAATTGCATATTTATCATGAAGGTATGTTATATGAAACACTGAATAATAATATTAGCACGAATGATATTGTATATTCAGCATTTTTTATAAAACTTATTTCAGATCAGACCGTTCGGATTGTGCTTTTTACTGGTGTCCCAAACAGTAGTGGCACAGGATCTTTCACCGGCTTCCGTATTCACTAATTAGTATCTGTCCTTTTCAAAGTACGCTAAAGCGCACTATTTCAAACACATACTCTCCCCGGAACACCATGCTGAAGCATGGTGCTTTTTTTAGAAAATTCAATCAGAAAATATTCAAAAGCTTATCCAGAAACAGTCCTGATGCTTCATAAATTCCTTTCAGGTTGCTCTCTCTTGGTCCGGCAATATTTACAACATGAATGTTATCCCTGATT
>DAOVLD010000213.1 GCA_030631445.1 Bacteroidota bacterium | reverse complement strand
GATGGCGAAAATAAATAGCGGGCTGATGAGAAAAAAATTCACTATTAATGAGCAGGAAAAGATTCAGTTATATTAATTTGAAGTATCGGAATTTAACTTCGTTGACCGCGCAAGCCCGGTTCAAAATGTATAAATACAAATTGGTATTATGATGGATCTGGTCGATATTTATTTTTTTTTGCGGTTATAACAGTTTGGATATATAAAAATTATTATATTTGATTGAATATCAACCTAAAAATTCACAGGAAATGAAAAACATTCTTGTCCCGGTAGATTTTTCAAAGGGCTCAATAAATGCTCTGGAGCGGGCTATCAAAATAATTAATAAAATTGGTGGCGATCTGAGAATTCTACATGTTAGAAAATCAAAAAGTTATGACCAGCCTTTTATTCTGAAGGGATCAGAAAAAAGCTATTCAAAAACGGTCGATGAATTTTGTAAAGAGATTCTGGATCATTACAAGGAGCAATATAAGGGTAAAGGTACTTTCGATTATGTTATTACAACCGGAAAAATATATAAAAATGTGATTAATGAAGCTGAGAAAATAGATGCCGGGTTGATAGTGATGGGAACCCATGGGGTTTCAGGATTTGAAGAATTGTGGGTAGGAAGTAACTCATACCGCGTTGTGTCAAAAGCCTCATGCCCTGTTTTAACTATACGTCATGGTTTTAAGAAAACTAATATCACAAAGATCATTTTACCTATCGATATATACAAAAATACCAGACAAAAAGTACCCGTTGTTGCTGAATTAGCTGAAAAGTTTAAAGCAGAAGTTCATGTGCTTGATGTCAGAACTTCTGATAAGAAGGATATAATCTACAGACTAAAGAAATATGGCGATCAGGCATTTGAATATATTGATAAACAAGGCATTAAAGCAATAAGAAAATCTATGAAAGGTAGTGAGATTGCAGATGCAATAATTGCTTATGGATGTCATAATAATGCAGATCTGATTGCAATTACTAAGCTTGACAGGGGAACCCCGGGTAACCAGAGTATTAGCTCAACTGCTCAGCAGATGGTTAATCATTCACCTATTCCTGTTTTGAGTATTAACCCATCTTGATTACTTTTATGGCATGGGAAAAATCATGCTTCTCACAATTTTCTTTGCTTTTTTGGGTGTGGTGACAGATGCCCAGGGTTTGAAAGGGAATAAAAACAACTACAATGTCGTAGAAGACTATTTTACAGGCAGGGATACAGTAGTTGTCACCTTAATTAATGATCCTCGGCTGGACACCCTGATTTACAGACATATACAATCAAGAGCAGAGATTGGTGGCTTAAGGGGGTACAGGATTCAGGTATATTTTGGATCAGGACGACAGGCAAGGAAAGAAGCAAATGAAGCAAAAGCAAGTTGTATTTTATTATTCCCGACACAAAAAGCACATATTCTATACCAAACACCATTCTATAAAGTTAGGGTAGGAGATTTCAGAACAAGAAATGAAGCCTTTATCTGGCATAAGAAAATTGTAAGGAAATTTCCCAAAGCCTATATTGTGAATGACATTATTAACTTTCCGGAACTTTAACAATAATTTATCTTTTACCGGAGAATATTCGTTGCCGGCAGGGTTTGACTTGTTTCAAAATCAATCATTGCATTTATTAGTTTGAAGGAATTAAAGTTGTATATATCGCTACCCTTTATATTAGCTTCAGAGACCATGCCTTTTTCGAGCAGATATTCTCTTTGAGTCCCTTTAAGCAAAGGTTTTGAGGGTGTAATCCAATTGTTACTGTCGCTAAAAACAATGTTACAGAATGAAGTGTCAGTTATCAGACCATTTTTTAAAATAAGTATATCATCGCACCGACCTTTTAATTCAAGCAGTTTTGTTATTACCTGACGATTTTCAAATTTATATGAATAGTCAAGATCATTACATGGTACAAGTTTTAGTGTTGTTATTTCCTGTGGTTTGTAAGGAAGGAATTCCACTTTCTTAATTTCCAGGTCGTATATCACCTTGCATTTAAATAAACCTTTCTCCAAATAATCCGGTACTTTAATCTCTTCAGCGAGGTTTATGCTGGCATTCTTGTTGAAAAGATCCCGTATTGACCTGTCAACCCTTTTTTGATGATATTCCAGGTTTATCAAGTTGTGTTCAACGGTTTTTATTGTTTCAAATAACAGGCACATAAATTTTCTTTATCAGTTCCCTGTATTCAGAGTCAAGGTCACTCATCATGGTAATTCCTCCACCGCTCTTAAATATTAATTTTTCGTTCCGGTTCTCAATAAACCGTATCATCACACAACTATCTAAGTTTATACCGTCAAAGTAACCAAAAACTCCAGAATAATAACCTCTGTTATATGTTTCTGTTTCGAGGATAATTTCAAGGGTTTTTAGTTTAGGAGCACCACTTATGGAACCAGCAGGCAGCAAGCTAAAAATAATATCTCCTAATTTATTTTTATAGTTTGAAGGGAGATTTCCGCTAATTTTGGAGCTTGATTGCAGAATGTTTCCATGGCTGGTTTTAATTTTTTCAATATACCTGAATTTTTCAACTCTGACATTTTCAGATACAATACTCAAATCGTTTCTCAAAAGGTCGACTACAGTGTTGTGTTCGGCTAATTCCTTTTCATTAGCAAGCAGTTTTTCTTTCGCTTCCGGGAAATCAGCATCGATGGTCCCCTTCATAGGATAGGTTGATATTTTATCATCCTTTATTTCAATAAAAATTTCAGGTGAGAAGACTACAAAATCATTCCGGTATAATAATTTAAATCGTGCTTTACTTAGATAAAATATCTCAGTAAGATTAAGATTGGTCACTATCCCGGATGGAAATGTCAGGTTTAACAGATAAGTGTTGCCACGTTTTATGTTATCCACCACCTTTTCGAAGGCTTCGCGGTATTCTGATAATTTTGGTGGCAAACACGTAATATTAAATTCACTATTTGTCTGTTGCAATTCACGATAATTTTTATGAAGGCCGGTTTTAAATAATACGTTTTGTGGAATCTCATTTGCTGCATAAACAATTGGTGATTCCATAGTAAAATCAATAATAAACAAAAAAGGGACAGATTGTGCTCCCATTTTGTTTATTTTGTTAATGGTCTGTCTTATTTTGGGAGATGTGATGAACATATTGTTATTAGATAACCGGGATTCTTTCACTTATAATATTGTGAATCTGATTCGCAAATTTAATAATCATAACCTTGAAGTTATTAGTGTTGATGATATTAATTTACAGAAGATTGAAGTTTTTGATAAAATTATTTTTTCTCCCGGACCTGAAACACCGGAACCAGAGGGTGTTATGAAAAAAGTTCTGGATAAATATGCCAAAAGTAAAAGCATTTTTGGAATTTGTCTCGGTTTTCAGGCTATTACGCAGTATTATGGGGCAAAGTTATATAACATGGAAACTGTGTGCCACGGAATTCAAAAAAATGTATATGTTAAAGATCCTGCTGATCATGTATTTTCAGGAATTCCTCCTGTTTTTAAGGCAGGATTTTATCATTCGTGGGCAGTTTCCTCAAAATCATTTCCATCGGAATTAAGAATAACAGCCTGCTCATCTGATAACATCATCATGGCATTCTCACATATAAGTCTCGATATTTGCGGGGTACAATTTCATCCCGAATCATACATGACGCCATTTGGAGAACAAATTCTGCATAACTGGCTAAAAGAATAATGCTTAAATGATAGAATGTTTGCCCTATTGCTTTCTTGCCAACTGCTTTTTGCCTTTTGCCAACATATATTAGAAACTTGTTAATAAATATCATTTTACAGATCTTAAAAATGCCATATAAATAGTCTAACTTGGCAAAATTGTTTTTGTCATATTCAGGATTAAGAAATTTGGTTATATGGGTGGTTTTTTCGGAACAATATC
>DAOVLD010000222.1 GCA_030631445.1 Bacteroidota bacterium | reverse complement strand
GTCATTTTCTCCTTTTTTATTATTCTACTTAAGTCGGTTTTTTCTTCCATGTTTTTTCAAGTATTCCTGTGCATTATTAAATTATATAATACCGGTTATTGATCAGGAAACAGATATTCAACAGGAATCCTGGTCAATTCAGATATTTTTTCTATGGCGAGTTTGGGGACATTGTTGGTTTCGCCATTTAGCCATTTATAAAATGTAGCTCTGGTAATCCCACATTCCTTTATGATACGGTCCCTTAATTTTATCTGGGGATTCTCCTTACCCAGTTTTTCATAGTATTTCTTAAATGTTAATTTTTCAGTAATTCTTTTACTCATAGTTGAAAAAATAGATTTAAAGTCTTAAATTGATATTGTAAAGTAAAGGAATTAATTTACTAAAGTCAAGTAATATATTTACTTTTTTCAAAAAAAATAATATAATGTCAATAAATCAAAGGTTTAATAAAGTGTTGGAAACAACGGGTACATCTCAAACTAAGCTTGCTAAGGCTTGGGGAGTTACAAAACAGCAGGTTAATAATCTGGCACGAGGGACAAACCCTGTAGGCTTAAAAATAGTAAAGCAAATACTTGACTATTGGCCTTCCTTAAATGCCAACTGGTTCATTAATGGTACCGGTGAGATGTGGTTGAAAGATGGCAGATTGGAAAAAGTGAATGAGGATGCAGGGTCGTATAATAGTAAATATAACGAGCTGCAAAAAATCAGAAATGAAAATATTGAGTTGCTGAGAGAGATAAATCAACTGCACAAAAAAAATCTTGAGTTATCAGAGAAATACCAAAAGCTTTTTGAGAAACTTTTGGATGAAAAAGAGAAGAAAGAATGTTAGTATAAGAATCAGTCAGTAATATTTAATTACCTTGAAAAAAATTTAAAATTTAAACCAATGACCCGAAAAAAAACAAACCGCTGTAATTTTATAAAGAATTCATCTCTTGCTTTTATCTGTACACCTGTATTGGGTAAAAGCGCTTTTCTCCCTAATCAGGATCTCCCGAAGCCGGAAGAAATTCAAAAAATAAAAAAATTTAAGACTCTAGGCAGGACCGGCTTTAAAGTTTCTGATATTGCTTCAGGTTCACCAAGAAATGAAGCAGTTCTCAGGGCTTTGTTAAAATCAGGCGTGAATTATATTGACACAGGCCATGCATACGGTAACGGTAATAATGAACTTCTTATAGGAAAGGTGCTCCCGGAATTTGACCGGAAGAAGATATTCATTATGTCCAAGATCTATACAGAAACAAATTTTGATTGCAGCCCGCACAGGCATCCCTCCTGGAAAAATATACAGAACATTTTGGAACATTGAACTGCCGGATCGGATGTAATGAGTGTGAAAAAGCATGCCCTCACCATCTGCCTGTAAATACCATCATGCGGTACAATTACTATTTCAAGAATAAAAAACAGGAAAAAGAAGCCATGCAACTTTATGCAAAAATTCCGGGAAAAAATGCAGATATCTGCAAAGAATGTCCGGGTTATTGTGAAGAAGCATGTCCCTATGGGGTAAATACACGCAGCCTTTTAGCTATAGCTCATCAAAACCTGAGCCTGGATCAGGAAAGTTTTGCATAAACTTTTTTATGCCAGTTTTCTACGTGTTTTATTGTTTTCAGGTTTAAGTTAATTACGTTATTAATAACGTTATTAATAACGTAATTCTTTTTTTACTGCCAACAGATCATAAGTTCTTCCCGGTACGTTTACCCGGAATGTTATTACCAGTAAAGAAACCAGGAATAGCAATAGTAATGGTACTTCGGGATAATACTTAGTCATCTTGGAATATTGGAATATAGATTTAAACGTTAAAATTCATCATTTAAATAATAAATGTCGAATGTTAAATAAAAAATGTTAAAGTTCCTGTAAATCAATCTTAACTTTATTATTTATCATTTGATATTCGAAATTTGAAATTTATTTCTGAAATTTTTTTTTTCTTTCCATTATTCCATTATTCCATCTTTCCATCTTTCCATTATTTAATAACCATTTTTTCAAGTTCTTCAAGTGACTTTCCTTTTGTTTCGAAAAGGAACTTCTTAAAGTAAAAGAAACTCAGAAAAGTGACCAGAGCATAGAACCCGAAAATATAACCTATCCCGTTTCCGCTACTGAACCATGCGACTACCACCGGAAAAAGAAAAGAGGTTACACCGTTAAAAAACCAGTGGGAAAATGAACCAATGGCTGTTCCCCTGGCTCGTACCTTATTAGGAAACATTTCAGCAAGCAAGACCCAGATAACCGCTCCCTGAGAAGAGGCAAAAAATGCAATGAAGCCGATCAGACTTATCAGCATGATATAATTCTGAACCCCGCCGCTTATATAAGCCCAGGAGAAAAGTCCCAGGAAAACGGTCATTCCTAAAGAACCAACCAATAACATGAATTTTCGTCCAAGACGATCGATTACCTGCATAGCGATGAGTGTAAAGACCAGATTGGTCAGACCGATGATGACTGTTTGTCCGATAGCCGAATCGGTTGAAAATCCTGCAGACCTGAAAATATCTGTAGCATAGTACATTATCACGTTTATCCCTGTGAACTGGTTGAAAAATCCAATTGCAAGCGCGATAAGCACCAGGGGCATATATTTTTTCTGAATAATACCTACTTTCTTTGCTGTGACTTCCTGTTCAAGTGATAGTTTTATCTCCTCAAGCAACTTATCAATATCCGCATCAGGATTCACCTCCCTGATTACTTCCCTTGCAGCTTCTAATTCTCCGTTTTTAACAAGCCATCGGGGACTTTTACCAACCAAAAAAAGCATAGAAAAATAAGTCACGGCAGGAATACATTCACTCAGGAACATCCAGCGCCAGTTGTTCTCACCTGTATTAAGCAACAGGTAGTCCGAAAAGAAAGCTACCAGGATACCAATTACAATAGCCAGTTGAAATGTCAGGGTTAATCTGCCACGATAAGCGGGAGGGGATATTTCTGAAATATATGCCGGTGACAATACCGAAGCACCACCGATAGCTAAACCACCGATAAAACGGAAAATCACAAACATAGTAAGATCGATAGATAATCCGGTACCAATAGCTGAGATCAGGAAAAACAGTGCCATCAGTTTCAGCATCAGTCGTCGCCCGAAAACATCGCCCGGACGTCCGATTGCAATGGCTCCCACGATACAACCAACAAGAGCTGAACTGACTGCCCAGCCCTGCATGGCTCCGGTCAGGTCAAAATATTGTGTAAAAAAAGGCATGGCACCATTGATAACTGCAGTATCAAAGCCAAACAGTAAGCCGCCAAGAGCAGCAACAAAAGTGTAGAGATAGAGTTTCCTATTCATAATATAGTTTTTAGATTATTTTTTGTCTGTCAATAAAGTCAAACAGATTTTGAATTGAAGCACCAAATAACAAAAAACAAATAACAAATAATATCCAATGTTTAAAAAAACAAAATCCAAACAGCATATATACAATAATCTGTTTGATTTTTAAGTCATTAGAATTTGTGATTTATTTGATATTTGGTGCTTGTCATTTGTGATTTTTACTATCTAAAAGAAGCATTATATAGTTCAATGTTAGAAATAAGAACATAGCTTTTTACATATGTTCATATTTACTCAACAATCTCCAAATATAATATTTTCAAATCGTAATGATCTTCATACAAAACAAAAACCCGCCTGAAATCAGGCAGGTTAATTCTGTTTTATTATGCGATTGGCTTTTGAGTGACCTGGAAATGTGCTTACAATACGCGTTGTCTATTTCTAAAAACTATACTTCAGCTTAAACATCATCATATT
>DAOVLD010000132.1 GCA_030631445.1 Bacteroidota bacterium | reverse complement strand
CTTTCTGATTGTATAAGCTTAAGGTTCAGGTCGCTTCTATTGAAAGTTTTCATCTTACCGATAAGCAAATTTGAACTCTCACGAAACAACAAATTAAGAGAATCAACCATTTTCTCATGAACAATTATTTCATTATCATACATCATCCTGACAGAATCCAATAAATGTGTTTGACCCTGGGCTTTAACAAGCAGATTACTCATTGCCTCATTGGTTTCATTCGATTTTACTATAGCATTGTTCAATTGCCGGTTAAATGCATCCACATTAAAACTAAGATCTTCCACCTCCCTGTTGATAAGGTCGTGGTTAATGGATTGAAATTTTTCTTTTGCTGTGATTTTGCTTTTAATAGTCATTTGATCGAAACATGACGTTGATGTCTTTTCGAGTTTATATGGCAAATAGGTCATACTGAAAATTATAAGCAAAAGTCCTGATGCAACAGCGTAATTGAATTTTCTCATTTTATTATTTGTGATTGATTAATTTGTGATTCTTTTTGTTACCATTTACCGTCCCTCAACATTAAAAAAGCTTGTTTTTTTCTCAATTGTTCTGACTATAAGACATATAATTAAACCGTTGAGGAAAATAATAATCCATCTTAATTCGGGATACCAGTTTCCGGTAATGCGATAATTTCTAAAAATGGCAAGAATGGTAAAAGCAAAAATTATATTCCCAAAACCATTATATTCCCTTTTAAAGATATTTTTCAAGGAGAATGGTAAATTACCAGGGGACCATTTGGAAAAATCCGGAAAAAAGGGGGTGGTTTTTATAGCCCACTCTTCATATTCCTTTCCAAACTTTCTTCTTAGGAATTGTTCTTCGGCAAACATAATCCGTTCATAATAAAGCCAAAATGAAAGGATAAAGATTACAATAAAAAATGGCGATTCGGTAAAAAGAGCCAAACCAAGCCAGATAACAAAATTGCCTAAATACAACGGATGTCTGACAATTGAATAAATACCGGTAGTGTTAACAACCTCAGCTTTTTGACCTTTGATATTTCTTCCTGATGTATTCTTTGGAGTATGTCCTATGGTAAATGCGCGGATTGCAAGTCCGAGAAAACTGATAAAGAGATATACAATATCTGTTATTAGATAATTACGTTCAGGATTTAATTCTTTAAACATCAAAACAATAATACCCGCTGTAAGTAATACAACAGGCAGGTATCCCCTTCTTTTGAAAAGCCAGTTTCCTGATTGTTCAAACTCTTCGGTTAGTGCCATGTATTATTATGTTTGTTAGAATGCAAAAATAAGAAAAAGAAAACTACGACAATGAAATTAAAATACTAATAAGTTACAAACGATTGATAACTATATTAACCGTCAACCTTAAATTTTCGTTGGTTATAATAAGCAAGAACTACAAGAATGAAAATAGAAGCAAGGATATAATAAACAAGAGGAGGAATTGGAACAGGATCACCACCTGCGTAGGAATGAAGTCCGCTGAGGTAATAATTAACGCCGAAATAGGTCATAAGAATAGAGCTAAACCCTAGCAATGAAGCAAAATTAAACGCAAAAGTCTTTTTTAACCCGGGGACAAATCTCATATGAAGGATAAATGTGTAAACAATAATGGAAATCAAAGTCCAGGTTTCTTTAGGGTCCCAACCCCAGTACCGTCCCCATGATTCATTTGCCCATACAGCACCAAGCACTGTCCCTATTGTGAGTAAAAAAACACCAATAATCATGGATTGTTCAGTAATCGCGGTAAGTTCAGTGATCTTGTTTCTTATTGCATTATGTTTTTTTTCTGTTTGAAGCAGGTATAAGAAAAGGTTCAGAAAACCAAGTATTGCAGAAAGAGCCAGAAAGCCATAACTGGCAGTGATCAAAGAGACATGAAATGTTAACCAGTAGGATTTCAAAACAGGAATAAGATTTGTGATTTCAGGATTCATCCAGCTTAGATGCGCAACAAATAAGGCAAGTGCTGCAAGAACTGAAGTGCCGGAAAGAATAATAGGTGATTTTCTGGCGAAAATAAAGCCTGCCAGCATGGTAACCCATGCTATATAGATCATGGTCTCAAACCCGTTACTCCATGGAACATGACCTGAAATAAACCAGCGGAGTGCCAATCCGGAAGCATGCCCGATAAAACAAAATATCAGCAAACCAACTATGACATTTGTTATTAAACCGGTTTTAAGACCTGTATAGAGAATTTTTAAGACCATGATAACAAGCAATACAAGCCCCAAAAACAGATAAAACGGAAAAAGACGTTTAAACAAGTCAAGTTTATAATATAAGATCTCCAGTGAAATTTTTGTTTTTCCCGGATAAAGAGGTCCAGCCCCTTGTTTCTGATAATTTTTAATTGTTGTCAGTATATCATCTTTGTATCCGGTATTATCATTAGGGATGGCATTACGCAACGATTGAATATATAAACCGAATATATTTTTCACAAAAACAGAATCCTGTCGGGGAATATAAGCAGGTACTTCCAACGGAGTAAACCATTTAAAATTTTCATCTTCGGTACCGGGAAAAATTTTAAGAAAACGGTTAGTATAAATCATGTATGAGATATTCACCCTTTCATCGACAGAGATAATATCTTTATCAAACCTGGTTTTATCTGCCGGTCGTTTCTTATAAGCTGCATCTACATATGGAGTAAGCTTGTAAATACCGCCTTTGTTTTCATCAATAAAATCGCGGTATGCAGCAATGTTTCCTGATATTTCCAGAATTTTTGATATTTCAGGATTAGAAACTTTTATTAACGGAATTTCCTGCCAGAAAAATGGATTTGATAACATCCCAAGATAAACCTGATTGGGATCCAGTCCGTAAATCTTTTCCTTCCCTGTGAGTTTTCTCAGAATATCAGATGTCAACGTATTAATGGGTTTGATTCTTCCCCCTTTATCCTGAACAAGAAGGGATCCGAACTGATTTGCATGTTTTTTTGATATTATTTGATTATCTACGATATTAACATCTTGTCCGCAAACAATGTTGATAGCAGAGAAAAATAGCAGCATCAATACAGGGATAGAATTTTTTAAAACACCGGATACTGTTTTTTTCACCTTTGTATTTGACAGAAGATGAAAACGGCTTTTCTTATTGAAGAGAGATAGAAACATACCAAGGGAAAGTAGAAAATAACCGGCATAAGTAATAAAAATGCCCGGGCCATCGTGATTCACTGACAAAATAGTTCCTTTTTCATCATGATCGTAAGATGACTGATAAAACCGGTATCCTTTGTATTTAAGAATATGGTTCATATATATCCTGAAGGAGATAGTTACATTTTCCTTGTGATCGAAAAGGATTACTTCGCTGGCATAGGAGGAAGGACTCATTGATCCGGGGTATCTGTCAAGTACAAAATCCGATAATTTCAATTGGAAAGGAAGCATTATTACAGTACCTTCTGAGATTATAATATTGTTTGTTTCCCCTTCCCGGATATGCATTGTTCCTTCATAACCAAGATAACGGGTTATTGCAGCGCCCAGCAGTATTACCAGGAAAGAAGCATGAAAGATAAAAACAGTAAGTTTCCCTTTTTTCCATGATTTGTAACGAAATATTATTCCGGTAAGATTAAGAGCAAAAATCAACAAAAGCAGTTCGAACCAACGTGCTGCATATACTTTTTCCCTGGCTACCTGTGATCCGAAATCATTTTCAATAAAAGTTGCCATTCCTGCTGAAACGGCAATCAGGACAAGTATAATTGCCATTAGTTTGTAAGAAAAGAAGAAATCGGCTATTTTTTTCATTATCAGGAAATTATGCGAATTAAATAAATCATTTCTTACACATTATGCTTGTTTATCCACTTAAGTGCCTCTTTTTTACTTAAAGGGGAAAGTGTAGTTGAATTAACAAATTCCAATACCCAGGCAGGATTTGTTTTTGAATATTCTCGTAACACCCATCCTATTGCCTTACGGATAAAGAATTCTTTTGAATCATGGCATTTAAGTATGTTTTGTTTAAGCAATTTTGTATCAAGATCGTTTTTATACTTAAGTTGAAATAGCAGAGCAGTCCTGTTAAGCCACATATTTTCAGACAAGATCCATTTTTTGTTAATTTGTTCAATCAATCCGGGAAAGTTTGAAAAATATTCGCCAACAAGATTAACAGCAATAAAATCAACAGTATCCCACCATGACTTATTTACGATCATAAATTCCAGAAGTTCAATGTCGCCCGGCTCAAACTTTTTAATAAATTTTTCAACCAGCTCCATTGCAAAATACTGAAACTCCCTTTCCTTATATCCCCATAATTCTTTCAAAACATATTCAAAGTCATGTTTATCGGGCCTGGAGTGTGTTGTAAAGAAATTACGTGTAACAATTCTGCGTTCAGGAGACTTAATGCCTAAAAATTCGAATTTATCCTTCATATACTTTTTCATGAAAAAAGCATTATCAGGATTAGCGTTTTCCCTGAAATTTTCTTCCAGGGTTTTCAGATCAAATCTTTCCATAGCTTCCTGTGTTTATTCCGGGGTTATATTGATAATTTCCTGAGACGTGATTTTTATACTTTCCGGCTATTTTTACGGCTTTCCCAATTGATGAATGGGATAACACACCCTGAATGCTTTTCCGTCCCTCAGACCGCCTCTGTTTGGCCTGTAACAGGTTGTTTTTTCCTGTAATCAAATATCTTTTTTATACAGCTTTACGGTTAGTCTGGCAACTTGTTCAATATCAATATCGTTCATGCACCTGAAATGTTTCTTAGGACATTTTTTAAAACCCAGTTTTGAACAGGGGCGGCATTTTAAATTTTCCACCCGGATAATCCTGGAATCAGGATCAGGCTGGTATGGATACATTCCGAATTCAGGAACTGTATTACCCCATACAGAGATGATTTTTTTGTTAAAAGCAGCTGCTATATGCATTAAACCGGTATCATGACTGATTACTACTTTTGATTGTTTAACAATTGAAGCCGACTGGTTAATGTTATACAATCCGCAGGCATTAAGCACATTTTTTCCTGCATCTATAACAATCTGATCTCCCCGTTCTTTATCATTTCCATCACCAAGTAAAATTATGGGAAGGTCAATATTTTTAATCAAATCAATTATCTTTTCAACGGGCATCCGTTTTGTGGCATGGTTTGCACCTATGGCAAAAATGATAAATCCCTCCCGGAATGCAACAGGTAATAATGAGGTACTTACAAAATCTTTTTCAGGAATGAAGAAATCGAGACCTTCACCATCATTAGTCACATCAAAAGTTTTAACAGTATCAAAATACCTGTCAACAATGCTGATAACGGGCATACGGTTAATCTTCAAATGTACCAGCAGCCATTTATTAAAGTTCTGTTTATGAAAAGATAAGGGTATTGCCCGGATCCTAATTTTCACAAGAGCACTCCTGATGTTATTATGAAGGTCAATTATATAGTCAAAATTTTCAGCTTTAAGCTCTTCAATTGTTTTATTTAGATCATTCTCAAACAGATGGACTTTATCGATGTAAGGATTAGCAGAAACCAGTGTGCTGAATTTTTGTTTAACAAGATAGTGGACCCGGGATTCCTTAACTTGTTTTTTAAGACATCTGCAAACCGGTGAAGTCAGCACAATATCCCCGATCGAACTAAAACGTATTATAAGGAATTTAACCACTGTTAAGAGAAATTT
>DAOVLD010000070.1 GCA_030631445.1 Bacteroidota bacterium | reverse complement strand
TCATTCGAAAAAATTTTACATTTTTATTCAATAACAACACGCTGTTCTGCAATTACTTACACCTCTTCTTTTCAAATATTCATTTCTTTAAATAAGGTCTGGTCGAACTTTATATAAAAATATCTATATTTGGAGACCACATATAAAATAAAAAAACATGGAAATAACACGAACTTTTGAAATTTTGGACAGGTTATTAGAAAACTATCCACAAAAGGATGACATCCTTGCAGGCAAGGAAAATAACCAGTGGGTCAAATACAGTTGTAAAGACTATGTTGAACTTGCAACTATGGTTAGTTACGGACTTCTAAGTCTTGGACTGAAGAAAGGTGATAAAATAGCTATGGTTTCCAATAACCGGCCGGAATGGAATTTTATTGACATGGGGATCAGCCAGGCCGGAATGATACTTGTTCCAATTTATCCAACCATTGGTGTGGAGGAGTATGAATATATTCTTGATGATGCGAAACCGAAACTGATCTTTGTGTCAGATAAAGGCTTATTTGAGAAGATCAAGCCCATTGTTGATAAAGCTGCGAGTATTGAAGGTATTTATACAATTAATAAGGTTGAAGGAGCAAAAAACTGGACCGAAGTTAAAGAGCTTGGTGAGAAAAATGCTGATAAATACAGAGATGAACTTGTCAATATTAAAGAGAGTATTAAGTCCGGAGATCTGGTTACCCTGATCTACACTTCAGGAACCACCGGGAACCCTAAAGGAGTAATGCTTAGTCATTCTAATCTTATGAGCAATGTTATTGCCTCCTCTGTAGTTCATCCTTACGGACCGGAATCAAATTCTCTAAGTTTTCTCCCCTTGTGTCATATCTATGAAAGAATGCTTAACTATCATTTTCAATATAAAGGAGTAAGTATTTATTATGCTGAGAATATGGGAACTATTGTAAACGATCTGAAAGATATAAAACCTGTATTATTCTCTACTGTTCCGCGGCTCCTTGAAACTGTTTATGACAAAATTATCGGGAAAGGTAAAGACCTGCCCTATATTAAAAAGCAAATCTTCTTCTGGGCTGTAAACCTTGGAATGAAATTTAAACTCCACGGAGCGAACTCCTGGTTCTACAAAAAAAGACTTAAAATTGCTGATAAACTCATATTTAGCAAATGGCGTGAAGCTTTGGGTGGCAATGTTGGTATAATTGTTTCCGGTGGTGCTGCATTACAGCCAAGGTTAGCTACTATCTTTTGGGCTGCCGGGATTCGCGTGCTCGAAGGGTATGGACTTACTGAAACCTCCCCAGTAGTTGCTGTTGGTAATATGGTTACGGATGAGATCATGGTTGGTGCCGTTGGTCCCCTAATTAAAGATGTGGAAGTAAAAATTGCTGATGATGGAGAGATACTATGTAAAGGTCCGAATATTATGATGGGCTATTATAATAAACCAGAACTTACTAAAGAGGTTATTGATGAAGATGGGTGGTTCCATACAGGTGATATTGGTATGATGATTGATAATAAGTACCTGAAGATCACTGACAGGAAAAAGGAGATCTTTAAACTCTCCAGTGGTAAATATATTGCTCCACAAGTAATCGAGAATAAATTTAAGGAATCATTCTTCATCCAACAGCTTATGGTTATCGGAGAAAATGAAAAATTTGCAAGCGCTCTTATATCTCCTAATTTTGAGTTCCTGCATAACTGGTGCTCAATTCATGATGTAAAGTACCGCGATAATAAAGAGTTGATTCAGATACCCGAAGTAGTTGCCAGATACCAGAAAGAAGTGAAAGAGATCAACAAAATCCTGGCTCTCCATGAACAAATAAAGAGATCCAGGCTGGTTTACAAAGAATGGACGCCCGGAACCGGCGAGTTATCACCCACACTCAAACTTAAGAGAAACTTCATATACAAGGAGTACGAGCATATTATTAAAGATATCTTTTCACATGAAGGCTAGCAGCAATTCCAAATCATCTAAATAAAAAATTTAATTACGTTATTAATAACGTTATTAATAACGTAATTAAATTTTAAACTTTTGCACTTATTTTGCCCGTTTTTCTTTTATCAGGTATAATCCGGTGAAAGTAATTAGCCCATTTAGAATTAGCAATTCAAAACCAAACTGGTATCCTCCTAATAAGGTTTCTGAATATATGTTAAGAATATAGCATATAACAGGAGAAGACAGGGCTACCCATGGTACCAGTTTATCTTTAACCTTAAATTTAGTAAAAAGCCCAAAACTGTATAATCCCAGTAACGGACCATAAGTATAACCCGCCACAGTAAAAATAGCACTGATAACGCTTTGATCATTAATAACCTTAAAGATCAGTATAACAATTACCAGGATGACTGAGATTAATACATGAACACGCTTCCTGATCCTTTTCAGAGCATTCTCAACCAACCCTTTAGTATTAAGAATATCTACTGTAAATGAAGTAGTTAGTGAAGTAAGTGCCGAATCGGCACTGGAATAAGCTGCAGCGATCAAACCAAGAATAAAAAGAACAGTGACAACAGGCTGTAGATAACCCTGAGTGGCAATAAGAGGAAACAGATCATCTGTGTGTTCAGGTATACTAATTCCATTAGAAGTAGCATATACAAATAGTAGTACTCCCAATGACATAAATAAAAGGTTAACCGGTACTAACACGATGCTGAACCAATACATGTTTTTCTTTGCCTCTTTAATATTCTTGCAGCTTAAGTTCTTCTGCATCATATCCTGATCAAGACCTGTCATAACAATAGTTATAAATGCACCGCTGAAAAACTGTTTCAGGAAATATCGCTTGTCATGCAAATCATCAAAAAATAATACTCGTGAAAGGGAATGATCTGCAACAGTTTTTACCATTGATCTAAAATCAAGATTCAAAGAACGGCTTATAAAATATACACTTAACCCTACTGCCAGGAGCATGAATAAAGTTTGAAGACTATCAGTCCAGATTATTGTTTTGATACCTCCTTTATTGGTATATAACCATATCAGCAAAACAGTTATTACAACAGTAGCAATAAATGGCACATTCCACTCGCTGAAAACAGTTATTTGTAAAACATTAGCAACAAGGAACAACCGTACAGCAGCACCAATAATCCGTGAAAGCAGAAAAAATGCCGCTCCTGTTTTATATGAAAAGAACCCAAACCTGGATTCAAGATATGTATATATTGAAGTAAGATTCAGCTTATAATATAAAGGCATCAAAACATTGGCAACCACGAGATAGCCAAGAAGATAGCCAATCACCATCTGCATATAAGAAAACTGGCTGTCAACAACCCATCCGGGAACCGATATAAAAGTAACACCCGACAGACTTGCACCAATCATTCCAAAAGCAACAATATACCAGGGAGACTTACGGTTTCCGAGGAAAAAAGCAGCATTATCAGCTTTCTTTCCAGTTAGGTAAGAAATAATTAAAAGCACTAAGAAATAACCAGCAATGATTGAGAAAATAACTCCCGGTGACATAATCTGAAATAGTTAATAGCTTGATTGACCTGCAAAAGTTTAAAACGCAAGATTAACAAAAACATCTAAAAAAAAGAAAAAAGATTGTTTAAACAGTAAATTGCAGTTAATTTTGAACAAATAACAGACAACTATTTATAATGCTCGGGCATATATACTCTTCAAAACTACTGGAGAATGCTGTAAATGAATTCAGTAAGCTCCCTGGTATAGGAAAAAAGACTGCACTAAGACTGGTTCTTTTCTTGCTAAGGCAAAACAAAGATGAGGTTCAGAGCTTTGGAGATTCGATTATCAAATTGTTTAATGAAATAAAATACTGCCGAAGTTGTAATAACATCTCCGATACAGATCTTTGCAAGATTTGTGCAAACCACTCACGAGACCATTCTACAATTTGTATCGTTGAAAATATCCGGGACGTTTTATCAATAGAAAACACTCAACAATATCATGGTATCTACCACGTACTAGGCTGTATCATATCTCCCATTGACGGATTCGGGCCCGGGGACCTTATGCTTAAAACTCTTGAAACAAAGATCAAAAATGAAGAACAGGTAAAAGAAATAATACTTGCTTTACCGACAACTATGGAAGGGGATACCACTAATTTCTATCTTTACAGGAAATTTAAAGATTCCGGAGTAAAGATTTCCACACTTGCAAGAGGTGTTTCAATTGGTGATGATCTGGAATACGCAGATGAAATAACTTTAGGGCGGTCAATTGTTAACCGAACCCTGTTTGAATCTTCATTTTCATCATGATAGAAGAAGTTGAGTAGTTGAGTGGGGTGAGTATAATCATTTTAATTACTTTTATCGTTTCACCTTGTTTTTGTGCATTATGAAGCTTTCGGTAATTATTGTCAACTATAATGTCAGGTTTTTTTTAGACCAATGTCTAAGATCTGTATTTAAAGCATTAAAAAATATTAGTTCAGAAGTTTTTGTTGTTGATAATAATTCCCTCGATGGATCAATTTCTATGATAAGGAAAAACTTTCCTTATGTAAAACTGATCAGGAACAACGAAAACTATGGTTTCTCAAGGGCTAATAACCAGGCAATTAAAAAAGCAGGAGGAGAATATATTTTATTATTAAATCCTGATACAATGGTAGAAGAATTCACCTTCGAAAAATGTATCAGGTTTATGGATGAACATAAAGATGCGGGAGCTTTAGGGGTCCGGCTTATTGATGGGAAAGGCCGTTTCCTGCCTGAATCAAAACGTAGTCTGCCAACACCGGGGGTTGCCTTTTTTAAAATATTCGGTCTTACCCGGCTCTTTTCAAAATCAAAATTATTCGGGAAATATAATCTTGGTTACTTAAATCCTGAAGAAACCCATAAAGTTGATGTACTCCCTGGTGCATTTATGTTCCTTCGAATGAGTGCACTGGACAAAACCGGATTACTTGATGAAAACTTTTTTATGTATGGTGAAGATATTGACCTTTCATACAGGTTGAAAAAAGCTGGTTTTTCCAACTATTATTACCCCGGAACAACAATTATACACTATAAAGGGGAAAGCACAAGGAAAAGTAGCATCAATTATGTGGTACAATTCTATAAATCGATGAAAATATTTGCCAAAAAACATTTTTCAATTGGCAGCAGGCATATTTTTCTTCTTTTTATTAATCTCGCCATTTATTTCAGGGCAAGCCTTTCTATCCTTAAAAGAGCAATAGGCACTCTGCTTTTACCTTTAATTGATGCATTACTGATTTTTTCAGGCTTTTTCATACTAACCCCTTTCTGGGCAAAAATAAAATTCCAGGCTGCAGATTATTACCCCGTTGAGTTCCTGCAATTTGTAGTACCAGTTTATATATTAATATGGATAATTTCAATATATATCAATAATGGCTATAATAAGCCTGCAAGGCCTGTAAATATTCTTTTAGGAATTTTTACCGGCACAATTTTTATTCTAATAATATATGCACTTCTTCCATCATACCTGAGATTTTCGAGGGCATTGATATTAATGGGAGGAATATTGGCATTGGGATTAACACTGACTTTTCGGTTTTTCGTAAATAAACTTGGAATCGCAATTTTTAAGTTATATCCGGATACAAAAAAAATATTGATAATCGCCGATCATATTGAGTATCAACGGTTAAAAAAGATCATTCCCGACTTTGTTCAAATGCGCAAAATTGCAGGCTTTGTACATCCGGGTGGAGACTCAGAAGAAAATGACTCGTTGGGACCATATAACCAACTCTCTGATATTATCAGGATAAACAAGGTAGATGAAATAATTTTTTCAGCTAAAGCAATTTCTTCTGAAGAAATTATCCAAAATATGATGAAATTAAGCCAGCTTAACATTGATTTTAAAATTGCACATCCTGAAGGATTATCTATCATAGGAAGTCATTCAATTGATTCAAAAGGTGAAATATTTGAAATCAGTCTGAATGCTGTTAGCAAGAAAAAGAACCTCCGTAAAAAAAGAGTACTGGACCTGACCATCTCATTATTATTTCTGCTAACATTACCTATATCACTGCTTACTGTTAAGAAAAAATATAGTTTTATTGTAAATATATTTTATGTAATTTCAGGCAGAAAATCATGGGTTGGATACAATTTGCAAGCAGATTCAAAAAGCATGGAACAAGATTCAGTTCAACAAGGGGTACTGACTCCAGCGAGTCTGTATCCCCGTTCTACCGGGCAGGAAATTAAGCGCATTAATCTTTCTTATGCAAAAGATTACCGGTTATCAAAAGACCTTGAGATAATCCTTAAGAAATGGAAACAATTAGGGGAGGAAGGTGAGTAAGTTGAGTGGTTGAGTAAGGTGAGTAAGTAAAGAAGGAAGAGTGAATAGTTTAAGGTTTGAAGATGTTTAAGGTTGAAGAAGAAAGAAAGGCAAAAGGTAAAAGGAAAGAGATGGAAATGAGGTGATGGGGAAATGAGGAGAAGATAGGCAAAAAGGAGAATTTTTAACTTTAGGCACTTATAACTTTAGGCACTTTTTTATTTAGCATTCAGTTATCCTTTATCAATTTATTTTAATAGTTCATCATAAATTAATTAAATCAATTCATTATATTAGTAAATTCGTATCATTCCATTAACAGGTTATTTTATGAGACCATTGTACCTTAGTTTACTTATCGCTTTTGTTTTATCTATATCTGCGTCAGGACAAAAGAAAAGAGAGTTTAAAGAAAAATTCTTTGAGGCGGAATCATATATTCTGTACGAGGAATACAATGAAGCTCTTCCTGGTTATCTTGATTTACTTAAAATTTACCCTGAAAATGACAATTACAGGTACAGGATCGGACAGTGTTACCTGAACACACCCGGACAAAAAGATAAAGCGATAGAATATCTGGAAAAAGCAATTTTGAACACAGACGAGAAGTACAAAGAAGGTTCTTTCAGGGAAACACAAGCACCAGTAGATGCTTATTATTTTCTGGCCAATGCATATCGGGTAAACAAACAACTTGATAAAGCACTTGAAATCTATTCCATATTTAAAGAATTGCTTAACCCAAAGATTTATGATTCGGTTGTTGTTAATAAACAGATGGAGTCATGCTTAAATGCGAAAAAACTACAGCAGAATCCATTATTCCTCAAATATCATAACCTTGGAGAGCCTGTAAATACACGTTTCTCCGATTATAATCCTGTTGTTTCCGGAGACGGCACAAAAATGATTTACACACGGGCGCTGCAATTTTTCGACGGTGTCTTCTTTTCTGAAAAAGTTAATGGTACCTGGAGTAACCCTATTGATTTAACATTCCAGTTAGGAGTGGATGAGGATCTGTATCCCTGTGCACTTTCGTGGGACGGAACAACTCTCTACCTTTATAAACTCGATGATTATGTTGGAAATATCTATATCAGCCATTACTCAAATGGTGTGTGGTCGAGTGTAGAGAAATTGAACGAAAATATAAATGACAAATACTGGGAATCTCATGCCTGTGTTACCAAAGATGAGAATACAATATATTTTACCAGCAATCGGAAAGGAACATATGGAGGGCTTGATATATACAGATCTGAAAAAGACTCGCTCGGCGAATGGGGACCGGCAGTTAACCTTGGACCTAATATCAATACAGAATATAATGAAGAAACACCTTTTGTTACTGAAGATGGACAAACCTTGTTTTTTAGTTCATACGGACACTTTAACACAGGTGGATATGATATTTTGTATTCTACATTACTGGATTCTGCTGAATGGTCAAAACCATTAAATATGGGGTATCCTATTAATACACCAGATGATGATCTTTTTTACGCACCTGCAAAAGATGGAAACTTTGCTTATTACTCACAGTTTACTGATGAAGGAATGGGCGAAAGAGATATTTTTCTGCTGGAAATTTTTTCCGAAGAACATCCAAGGAAATTCAGGCTGTCAGGTATAGTATCTAT